>CAYVML010000365.1:0-1500 GCA_964452475.1 uncultured Dehalococcoidales bacterium | reverse complement strand
GGTTGCACCATAAACGCACTTGCTCATATTGCCCACAACGCTCATATTGGTGAAAATGTTGAAATAACTATGGGGGTTATCATTTGTGGCTCGGTAAAAATAGGCAAGCATTGTTTTTTAGGTGCTAATAGTACAATACGGGATGGAGTGAACATCGCCGATAATACTACAGTCGGGATGGGTGCTGTAGTACCAAAATCATTCATCAAACCCGGTGTAACATTAGTTGGAGCTCCGGCGCGTAGTTTCAAGAAGTAAGACGCATCCAGTCTAGAGGGGCCATAAGTTTATGCCAAATAGAAATTTAAGAATATTCATTGGGCCAGTTGAAATTGCCAATGTAGGTATCCTCTTGGCTGGCGGCTTGAGGGAAAGGGGAATAAGGGTTACTGCTGTTACCAGAGAGCTCCTCCCCCTCCGGGCTGGTATGAAATATGATGTGGTGCTTGATTTTCGGGGTTTGAATAAGTGGCACTGGAGATTCAAGATTCTCTATTACTACTTTAAGTTTTTCCTTCAGCATAATGCCTTTATCTTCCTCTATGGAGTTAGCCTTCTCCCCCGCAATCTGGACCTTCCCATTCTCAAGCTCTTTCATAAGAAGACAGTAATGTGGTTCCTGGGTAGCGATATAAGGCACTATGAGTCCGTAGAGGCATCAATTAAGAAAATGGGCATAAAATACCGACAGAGTGAAGCCCGAAGAATCAGCCCGGAAAGGCTGAAACAGAAGAAAAAAATGATACACAGGGTGGAAAAGTATGTAAATTACATAGTTACTGGCCCGTCTATTGCTCAGTTGTTGACCAGAAGGTATTACCGAATCCACATGCCACTAGATACTAGTAACATCAGGTATAATAGTATGCCTAATCCAAAACCAGTAGTAGTCCACGCTCCAACCAGTGATGAACGAAAGGGAACTTCATATCTCCTAGAGACTGTAGAGCAGCTTAAGAATGAAGATTATGAGTTTGAGTTTCACCTGTTTAGAAATATGAGTAATATCAAGGTTCGTGAAGCCCTATCAGCGGCTGATATAGCCGTTGACCAGCTATTTGCCACTGGCCCTGGTATGTTTGCCCTTGAATCTATGGCGGCTGGGTGTGCCGTGTTAGGTGGCAATATCCCGCAGTTTGCTGGTTTTCCTCAGGAGCTTCCTGTAATCCACACTGACCCTGATAACATCTACCAGAACCTGAAGCGGCTGCTGGAAAACCCCAAATTAAGGCAGGAGCTGGGTAAAAAGGGCAGGGAATATGTTGAAAAATACCATGATTCTAGAAAAATAGCTGATGATATCCTCCAGCTTTTATCAGGAAAGACGGAAAATTTAATCTCGTACGAGCCGCCTGAGCAGCCTTGATGTTAGCTAGACTACAGGAAACAGTCAGACATTCAGCTATCTATACACTGCCGAGCATCGCTTCGCAGATCATAGGTATAATTCTTGTTCCTATCTATACCCGCATTTTCGTCCCTGCCGATTACGGCATTATG
>CAYVML010000364.1:0-1546 GCA_964452475.1 uncultured Dehalococcoidales bacterium | reverse complement strand
CCCCACCACGTTACATGGACCTGACCATTCAAGTGCGGGTGCCATATTCGCCATTGATTACATGGAACTACTTGCGTTTCCAATAGCTGGCCATCATGGAGGACTTCCTGATCGAGTGGACTTAAAGACCAGACTTCAGAATAAGAGACAGATTTCATCGGTCAAAGTGGCAATACAAAGAGCCCGAAGCGAAATGCCTTCAATAGTTCCCTCCTCTTTTTTAAGTAACGATTACATACCTCGATTCGTAAAAACAAAATTACAATATGAGATGTTTAACAGAATACTATTTAGTTGTCTGGTAGATGCTGATTTCATTGATACTGAGATGTTTCTTGCCAGCGGTCGAGCTGATATCAGGAATAGAAAATATCCTTCTATCTCTGAATTATGGCATCGCTTCCAAATGAAGCATGTTTCAGGATTAAAACAAGATTGGATTAACCGGATTCGGCATGAGGTCTATCAACATTGTAAAAAAACGGCCGATATGCCACAGGGTGTTTTTCGTCTCGCAGTGCCAACTGGAGGGGGCAAGACTCTTTCAGGAATTGCTTTTGCTCTAAAACATGCTATGAAAAACAACCTGGATAGGGTTATTGTTGCTATACCTTATACCAGTATTATAGACCAGACGGTAGAAGTATATCGGAATATATTTGGGGATGAAGCAGTCTTGGAGCATCATAGCGGAATAACTACTGATACCAATGAGGAATCCCCTGATGAATGGCAACTTAAAGCCAGACTTTCGAGTGAGAACTGGGATGCTCCTATAATAGTAACCACTACTGTTCAATTGTTTGAAAGCCTTTTTTCTAACAGGACCTCACGTTGTAGAAAGCTACATAACCTTGTGGGTAGTGTAATTATACTTGATGAAGTACAGATGATTCCTGAAAGGGTGCTTGCGCCAATAATGAATGCACTGGAGGAACTAGTAAATAATTATCATGTTACCGTGGTTCTCTGTTCTGCTACACAACCAGCCCTTGAAAAGGGGCCTTATATTGATGGTTTTTCTGAAATCAGAGATATTATTCCTAATGCAACGAAGTATTTCAAAATGCTCAAACGGGTGAATTATCAGTTACATATAAAAGAAGAAAAATGGAATTGGCATAAGGTAGCTGAAGAAATGCAAAAAGCAAACCAATGTATGGCAGTATGCAATTCAAGGAAAGATGCTTTAGCACTCTTTAATACACTTGAAGACTCAGAGGCTTTCCATCTTTCTACATTACTGTGTGGTGCACATCGCCGTGCAGTACTGGCGAAAATAAAACATCGTTTAGCAAGTGGAAAACCTTGTCGTCTTGTAGCCACGCAGGTCGTTGAAGCAGGAGTTGACCTGGACTTTCCTGTTGTACTACGTGCTGTTGGACCATTGGACAGGATTGTCCAATCTGCTGGCAGGTGTAACAGGGAAGGGCAATTGACAGAAGGGCAAGTGATAGTTTATCACCCGGAAGAAGAGCATTTGCCAATGGGGGCTTATAGAACGGGCACACATATAGCTATGGAAATGCTAGGAAAAAATACTCTA
>CAYVML010000363.1:0-1566 GCA_964452475.1 uncultured Dehalococcoidales bacterium | reverse complement strand
CCAGCGTATCAACACTTGAACCACCAGGTCCAGCAGCTGCCTATCATTCAAATCTAAAAGTTTGAAATACTATTACAGGTCCGGCGGGTCTATCGGCAGGTCTGTTTTATCTTCCTGGTGAAACAGCTTTAGTTGATTATAAACATCGGTAGCTGCCTTGTTTCGTGGGGTAGCCGTTAGAAAACAGCATTTCCTCCCTGTAGACAGGAAGGTATGCAGCACACTGTATCGCTGGGTCGTATGATGCCTGAAGTTGTGACTTTCATCTACCAGCACTACATTCCTGTCACGGTACAGTGGCTCCTGAAGCAGTGTATTAACACCTTTGTCCGTCTCTTCTTTAAGCATGCTCATAGATAACACTCGCGCGTTAAGCTGATATCTTTCGTTATACCTCTCCCACATTTCCTCCAGCGCTTTGGGACATATAATTAGAGGGCGAGCATGCTCCGTCCTCTCAAAATGTTTTAGTATTGCCGCACCTATATAGCTCTTGCCCAATCCCACCACATCAGAGACAAAGCAGCCTCCATTGTCTCTTATTTTCTGAATGGCCTGTACTACGGCAATATACTGGAAATCGGTCAGGTCTTGCACTATCTCATCATCCCAGAGGATTTCCTTTCCTTCTCCTTCATCAAGGCGGTCTTTTACAAGGGTATAGAGTGTTTTCATATAAATATCGTATGGCTTCGCAGGACGTGCAGCCCAGGATTGGTTAAGTTCATTCATCAGCAGTTCGTCGAAATCCTGCGATTCATCCCACAACTGATTAAACCAGTCTTTCAACACCGAATGATTGGCATCTCCTTCCACTCGAACATTCAACTCCGTGTTGTTTGAAATGCCAGCCAGCGTCAGGTTCGAGGAGCCTACTATTGCAGTTCCTACAGTATCAGGTTTCACAACTTTCCCTTTTTCATCATAAAGGTTCTTATGGTCGAAAATATATGCTTTGGCATGAAGCCTGCCGCGTGTATAGACCTTTACCTTCAACCGCTTTTCTATGATGAGGTCGACCAGGTCTTTACCAGTGCTTCCCCTTCATCCGTCTGATCCATCAGGGCAACGGCGTCCTTCAGGTTTTCCACCGTGTCGCCTGCACGCTGCTGCTGGTCCGATTTCTTGCTTAAACGTATATCACCCAGTGCTTGCTCAGTCAGCTCCAGGCGTTTATAGCCTTCGCTCAATTGCTCCAGCGTTTCCCTGGTGCTGGTATTGCCGATAAGTAATTTTATCTCTGCAAGCTCCTGCAAATTCTGCCGCAGCGGCTCGAAACCCGAAAGAAAGAAGTACCCAATGGCAAACTTGGCCCGATCAGAGGAAGGCAGTATGCGGTTGATATGGTCAACCAGCTTCTCGTCTCTGTTATCTATTATGTCATGTGATGGCATTTAAACCTCCCCGGCAAGCTACTGGAGCATAGACTGGTGCATTGTCAAAATCATTGACAACTATATTAACAAATGCTAATATTAACGTTAAATCACGATGAGAAGCCAACCGAAGGGTTCCGTCCCGCGGTAATGCTTCTATTTTATTATACATGCTCCAGTTTGCCTCTGA
>CAYVML010000362.1:0-1574 GCA_964452475.1 uncultured Dehalococcoidales bacterium | reverse complement strand
CTGGCTTTATCACGCCAGCATCAAGGTATTTTGCGTCGCTGGAGCAGGTACTGCTACAGGACTCCCCCCAGTCCTCCTGGTAGGTAAAATTAGCCTTGTGAGTCCTGCCCTGGGAATCCTCAACATGCTTATCGACAAAGTTCAGCGTCTCTACGCTGCTGTTTTCCAGTGTTATCTCTGCTATATATATATCGAATATCAGACCATCGTCTATGTAGTTATTCCTGAGGTAGTAGACATCCGAAATGCTTACCTTGAGGCTTTGCCGGATACAACCACCAAGGATGAGTATTAAACTAATCATCACTGCCAGTACCAATGATAAAAATCCCCGGCTTATTTTCATTGATTACAAGGTTATTCCTTTACATTAGATTACTATCTTTGCTTATAGAGATGTATTATTTTGAATCACCGCTCAATGTTGTATTCTACACCGGTTTCTTTGGATAAATCCTTGAGTTGCTGGATAACCACGGTATCCAGGGGGATGCCATTCGTGGTACGTTCAACAACAACCTCTGCTTCCAACCCACCTGTGACATATATTTTTTTCACGCCTGGAAGAGCATGGAGCGATTCGATAGATTCAATTAATTGGTCCATATCATTCTTGAATTCTTGTATGGGTCTAAAACCGTTAATACGAATGGCGCCAAAGAAATGATTCGCCATGGTACCCAGAGCTGCTCCAGAGAGGGTAGTACAGAGTATATCCACCAATACTGAAAGGCCAAATCCTTTGTAGCTTCCCAATGCCGGGCTGCCTCCTAACGGCAGCAGGCCTCCACGCCATTTGGGGTTTCGATAATCTACTTTACTCAAATCCGTAATAGCTTTTCCTTCTCCATCCACCATCCAGCCTTCAGGTATCAGTTTACCCTGCCTTTTGGCTATCTCTAGTTTCCCTCCGGCGACTACACTGGTTGACATATCGAGTACAAAGGGGTGCTTCTTGCCTGCAGGTACTGCAACAGCTATAGGGTTAAGGCCACCGGCACGTTCAGTAGTTCCAGGGGCTATTAGCATTCTGCCTCCTGCTGTCATTGCTATACCTATCATGTCACGTTCCAGTGCCATCATCGCATAGTAGCTAGCAGCACCGAAATGCTTACTGTTTTTCACTGCTATAAAACCCGTCCCAAGCTTTTCGGCTCGATTTATGGCCTCGGTCATTGCTTTATGACCATTGACGAAGCCAAGGCTGTTATCTCCATCCATCATTGCTGTTGTTGGAGAAAGGTCGGACATAGTAATCTTTGGGTTTATATTGCAGCTTCCATCCTTCATCCAGTTTGAATACAACTGCAAGTGAGCAATGCCATGTGACTCTACCCCCCTCAGGTCACAGGCTATAAGCATCTTTCCGGTCAACCGGGCATCTTCCTCGGGCATACCAATTTTACGGAGTACCTTTTGTGCAAAAATAGCCAATCTTTCCGGGTCGAAGCGTTGTCTTGTTTCTGTTGCCATCTGTTTCCTCCTTATCTTTTTTGTTGTTCTTAAGAGTATACTCTTATGCTTTCATTAACTGGCCACCTACCACGTTAAGGCAGATACCAGTTATCCATTCA
>CAYVML010000361.1:0-1597 GCA_964452475.1 uncultured Dehalococcoidales bacterium | reverse complement strand
CATGCCACCCTGTCACGGTGGAGATCGGGGGTTCGAATCCCCCCGGGGTCGCATCTGCTATCTTGACTTTCTATGTTTGCTGGCCTAAAGTTGCAGCCATATTAAGCTATAAGTGATTGAATCATCTCTCAAATGTGGATATATTCAACTGGTGCAATAAATACATCCTCCGGTAACCGTAAGTCATCTAAACAAATACCGGCTGTTCCTCGTAGCTTATCCTGGCGGATACGCCTTCCCCTGCCCCGAGAAAGAACCAGCAAGTCCCTCTCTCTGTGGTTGATTTATGCCTTTATCGGCCTGATAATCATAGGAGGCGTTCTATTAATGCTGCCGATATCAAGCGCAGAGGGTCATTCTACAACTGTGGTAAACGCATTTTTTACTTCAGCATCGGCTGTTTGTGTAACTGGTTTAGTAGTTTTAGACACCGGAACCTACTGGAGTTCCTTCGGACAGGGTTTGATTCTGGCTTTGATACAAATCGGTGGTTTTGGTTTCATGACCAGTGCCACGCTTTTACTATTGGCTTTTGGTCGCAGAATTGGCCTGAAGGAAAGGCTCTTAATAGGGCAATCGATTGGGATTTCTCGCATAGGTGGTGTTGTTGGACTGGTAAAACGTATGGCGATTTTTACAGCATTATCTGAACTTATAGGAGCTTTAATCCTTTTTATTCGTTTTTCCAGTTACGAATCATTTCGAACAGCAATCTGGCAATCTTTTTTCCATTCGATTTCAGCATTTAATAATGCAGGATTTGACATCTTTGGCGATTTTCAGAGTCTCACGCAATATAGAACAGATACTCTGTTGATATTGGCAACGGCGGCGCTCATCTTCTTAGGTGGTATAAGCTTTATCTTTATAGCGGATTTAGTTAAGGTCCGTAATCTGTTCAAACTTTCACTGGATAGTAAATTAATATTATGGACCACTATTTCATTATTGGGAATCGGGACATTTGTAATGCTTCTAGCTCAGTTTACAGGTTCTACTGACTTCACTGATTTGTCTATATCAGATAAAGTGCTAGGTGCTTTCTTTCATTCCGTAACGACAAGGACAGCTGGTTTCACAACTATACAGATTTCCAACCTGGCACCTGATGCACTATTCTTTACAATGTTCCTGATGTTTATAGGCGGCGCCTCGGGTTCCACAGCCGGCGGTATAAAGGTCAGTACCTTTGGTATGATAATGGTCACAATTATAAGTACTCTCAGGGGCAGAGAACATGCTGGAGCCTCTGGCAGAGAGTTTAACCCACAGCAAATTTACCGTGCTATATCGGTTATAATACTCTCTCTTGTTGTTATAGTAATAGCTACTTTTCTTTTAACAGTTTATGAAGATAATGGTTTCATTAACCTTCTATTTGAGACCTACTCTGCTTTTGGTACGGTTGGTTTATCTACCGGGATAACTCCCTTTCTCTCTACGGCTGGTAAAATAATAATTACCATAACCATGTTTATCGGAAGGTTAAGCCCTCTTACTCTTGCGCTGGCTTTGTTGCAATATCAACAACCCAGTTCATATCGTTATCCTGAAGAAAACATACGCATTGGATAGGAGGTAAAAATGAAAAAGCAGA
>CAYVML010000360.1:0-1606 GCA_964452475.1 uncultured Dehalococcoidales bacterium | reverse complement strand
CAAGTTTGTTTCTATACGTTAGCAAAAGGTTAGCAAAGCTAGTGGTCTGTTCGATAGGTTTCAGATGTGCCCATGAAATAATTACAGACTAGTTTTCCTTCATACAAAACCAACTCACTTGATACCAATTGAATTGACTTAGTCAAAATTAGAATACTCGAAACTAAATAGATATACTTTATAATTAGCTAGGTGGTTTTGTAAAAAGAGCCTTAGTGAAAACATCTAAAATATAGTCTACTTTATTTAATGACCGCTTCAGTACTTTTTGTCCGATTTTAGGCTCCACTTCATAATCAGCTATTACCCTATCACGGTATAGTGAATCTAATCGGCTTCTAACACCATCGTGGCGATAAGGTTTAAAGTTGAAACTTGCTGAAACCTTATGATGAACTGTCCTATCAACTATCTTAGGGATTTTACCTCGGGCAAGCAATTCTTCTCGTGCTAATAAAAGTATACCGTAGTAAGCTCTACTTACAGCAGTTCTATATTCTCCCTCAGATTTATTAGCAGTATCTAAACTACGTGATATATTAATAAATTCATAAGGATCGAAAGTCATTAATCTTCATCCCAAATAAACTCGATCCCAATTTCATCTCTTAAGCTAGACCTGACATCTTTGTCAGAATGGTTTTCTTCTTCCTTATGAATTTCATGAAGAATTCTATCCCACTCTTCGTTTGTTTCTTTTGAGCCTAGTTTGGTATGAATAACAAATAGAATCTTCTCCCATAGACCTGCATCAATGTCTTCCAACTTTTCAAGTTCTATTTTATCAACAGGAAGCCCAATAGACATTCTATTGAAAATAATGCTAACTACTACTTTAGCTGCCTCTCTGACTGACATCTTATTAAGCATTATATTTGCCTTATCTGTGATATGGCTTTCAACTCCAAGTCTATTAATTTCAAGTTCTTCTATTTTGTTAATTGGTGTAGCTATGGCTGAAACACTTTCATGCTCGTTAGATGCCCAAGCAGCATATTGTATTACGACATCGACGATTGGAGTAACATAAGCCATCCCCATCTGTAGCTTATTTATAGTCGGTACTGTAATTATCTCTCCAGGAACAACTACTACCCATGAAGACATATCCTGTTTGGCACTTACGTATGTATATTTGTTTCCCTCTAATTGTGTTTTCAACTGTTTTGGTTCTATTAAGTATTCAGCCATTAGCGGTCCTTTTAAATTCTTTATTTTATAGTTTTAGTAATTTTTCAGCTACATCAGCAACAATGGTGATAGAATATCTCACATTATAAATAGGTTCACCTTGTTCGTTATAGCTAATTGTTTTCTTATCATCTTCTAGTTTCTTGGCAATCTTTTGAGCAATTATTTTAATTCGAACGTTACTCCCGTCATCCAATTCGTATACGTTCCAATCTTCCTTGATAGTTTTAAACTTAATATCCTCAGCAAATACTATATTTCCATCAGGCTCAGTAATTCGTGTCAAACTTCTAACCATTGTTACCCCCTAGTAAATGCATTGTACAAAAACATTATTGTATTCAGTTCAGATAACAGTATAAACTATTTTAGGACTTGTGGGTATATTTTAATTATTTTAAATAAGAACCGCTGA
>CAYVML010000359.1:0-1639 GCA_964452475.1 uncultured Dehalococcoidales bacterium | reverse complement strand
GCTAAGCATAGCGATTAACTTAACTATTGGTTGTTAAGGCTCAAATGTTTTTAGACTATTTTGTTTTTACCCTGGCTGGCTTGCGGCTTTGGGGGTGAGTTTTTTATTTTGATTATATTTTAAATAATGGAAATGTTACCCTCGACAAACTTTTCGCCGGCTATGGTTATATATATTTGATTTTTAACTCTATGAACAAAATTTTTATCATGCTGTAGTCTACTTAGATTAGTAGTAAGTTGCCTTCTCATTTTGGGGGGCAACCATGATGATAACTCTTCCCGCGTAGCTCCTTCTTTACCTCTATAATAAAGCAGAACCAAGATTCTATCTCTTGCTGACAAACGGGGATTTAAGGTCACTAGGAAACCATTAAAGTCCTGAATAATGGGGATCTTCTTTTCAATCAAATAATCTATGGTTTTTTGTGCTTCATTTGCTGGTATCTTGAGTTCCATCCTAAAGAGTTCTGCTAAGACCCACTTACAACAATTCAAGACTAAGGTGGCGTCCATTAGGTTGGGGTCAATATTTCCCAGATGAACGCTATCCCTTTTACTTCTAACATCATAAATTACTCTTATAGTTCTTGGTACATGGAGCCTTACGGGTTCGCTAAAATCTGCCTTTGGTAGATTTGCTAATGTGCTAATTTCTGTATCTAGATTCGTAATTGGGGTTCCTATAGGTGTGTAGGCTCCTGTTGTTTTGTATTGTAGCATCCGCATAGTGGCTTCGCAGAACCTACCACCCTCTACTTCGGAGGGTCTTAGTTTGCCACGATTAAAATTCTCAACTAAGTCTTTATAGGCGTCGAGAAGAGCATCAACTAACTCTTGCGGGTAAAAGTGTTTTAATTGATTCTTGACTGTATCAAGCATTATTTAGATTTGTGGGACTTTGGTAGCTCTTGTTCTACAAGATTTTCACCGACAGTGCTAATACCTATGTCTGTGATATCCTTCGTAATTATTGTCGCTTTTCGGTTCTGAGTGTCAAGTAAACTTTGATATAGTCTTCTTGGGACTTTAGCTCCTACTGTTTTATAGCAAGTGTATACATGTTCAATGCCAACCCTATCTATTTTTAGCATTTTCTTAATATAATATATGAAAACACTATTACATTCCTGAGCGGAAGTGGGGCTCTTCTCTTTATAGAAATCTTTTAGAGACGAAATATCGTCTGTTCCTGATAAATTAAGGTCAGGTACAGCTTTATAGCTTTCCCCCGCTTTAGTCACCCTTTTCCGTTTTTCAGCCTTGCCTTCAGTGGAGGCAACTGGAACTGCTCCTCCCACTTTCTTAATTAGTCCGTCGAAACTTTCAGATTCTTTCAGTTTTTTCTCAATATAATCTTGGCTTCCCTCTAGCTCAATTGTAGCGTTTCCGACTGTAATCCGTATTTTAGTTGAAGCCTCTGCCATAATTGGTCTCCTTTTCACGAATGTGGAGCTTTTACATAATATAATTACATAATCCTATTATACCACATGACATAGCGCAGATAAATGTAGCATTAAGGGGGGTTATGACTTACAGCATTCGTCTTGGTCTATACTGGATAGCCTCAGCCAGGTGATGAGCTTTAATTATATCAGCATTTTCTAAATCGGCAATGGTGCGGGCTAGCTTTAAGA
>CAYVML010000358.1:0-1641 GCA_964452475.1 uncultured Dehalococcoidales bacterium | reverse complement strand
CGTAACTCTTTAGATAGTTCCCCTTTAGGCATTCGCATTGTTACTGCTAAAGGCGAACTTCTTTATGCCAACCAGGCTATCCTGGATATTTACGGCTACAGCAGTGTTGAGGAGCTGAGAAGTGTGCCTGCAAAACAGCGTTATACTCCCGAAAGCTATGCTGAACACCAGGAGAGAAAAGCAAAGAGGAAACAGGGAAAGCCTGTACCTGCTGAATATGAAATAAGTATTGTGCGTAAGAATGGTGAAGTTCGACATATGGCAGTATTCCGTAAGGAGGTAATCTGGGGTGGTGAAATACAATTTCAGACATTATATCAGGACATCACCGAGCAAAAGCGGGCAGAAATGGCGTTACGACAGAGTGAGGAATTTAATTCCAGCCTGCTTGCTAATTCCCCCAATCCTATACTAGTTCTTAACACCGATGCTTCAATAAGGTATATAAATCCGGCGTTGGAAAAGCTAACCGGTTTTTCCTCTGCAGAGATTATTGGCAGGAAACCCCCGTATCCCTGGTGGATAGAAGGAGACCATAAGGAATTGAGTCGGAGGCTGGAGCAAGCTATGCGCCGTGGTACCAGAAATTATGAGTCTCTCTATAGGAAAAAGAATGGGGAGTGGTTCTGGGTTGAAAAAACTTTTAAAACAGTGAAAGTGAACGGGGAGTTCAAGTATTACTTGGTAAACTGGGTTGACCTCACCGAGCAGAAACGATTAAAGGCAAATATGGAGTTCTATCTCTCACAGGTTACAAGGACTCAGGAGGAAGAGCGGAAGCGCATAGCTCGTGAGATACATGATGAGTCGATTCAGTCCTTGGCTACCTTGGCTCTTGGTATTGACGCTATAGCCAATGAGAAAGAAAGGTTACCCAGAGATGTTATACGGCGCCTGAAGGGACTTCGGGCTGAAACCAACAGTATAGTGGACGCATTACGCCACTTCAGCCACGAGTTACGCCCTGGGGTTTTGGACCAAGTGGGCCTAGTATCAGCACTGGAACTTTTAACTGAAGAACTTAATAAGGAGAACAATGTCAAGGCCAGCCTCGTGGTAGTGGGTTCTGAGCGACGCCTAATACCTGAGACAGAACTGGCGCTGTTCCGTATTGCTCAAGAGGCGCTGCGTAATATCAAGAGGCATTCCAGAGCAACACAGTCTATAATAAGGCTTAAATTCACCCGCGAGAAAGTCCAACTAACTGTGTCTGATAACGGCAGGGGCTTTGAACCGCCCGATACGCTGAGCGATCTTGCTGTTAAAAGTAAACTAGGGCTTATCGGTATACAAGAGCGCACCCGTTTGCTCAACGGCAAACTCTTCGTGAGGTCGCGGATTGGTAGAGGAACAACGGTAGTAGTACAGGCGGCAGACATACAAGGAATAAAAAGATAGATGCCCTGAGCTAAAAAAGTACATCTGTACCTAGGTATGTTCTGTAACCATCAGGGGATGAGTCAGGAGGGATTTGAGGATCTCTTCGTGACATTGAGTGTTTTACCCAATTCATCACGGTCTTACTCTGGAATAACATAGAAGAGGTCGTCAAGTTTATATCCAGGAAAGGCTTTTATTGCTCCAATAATGAACTTTTGGTTGATGTTACGCTTGCCTTGTCTCACCTTGTAAATGTAGCCT
>CAYVML010000357.1:0-1658 GCA_964452475.1 uncultured Dehalococcoidales bacterium | reverse complement strand
TTAAGTCTAGCAGGTGTGAAAGGGTCTACTCCTGTAAAGCCAAGGATTATCATAATTGCAAAGCGAGAATTGCCGAGAAGGAGTACCTAGAGCAGCAAGTCACATTACTAAAAGATAGAATCGCACAGAAGGAGGAGAAAATCAAGCTCTTTTTCAGCGATGTTGAATAAAGTTATGTCAAGCAACCCTGAATCGATTAGCTATAGAGGAGGTGAAAAATGGAAAAAATATGTCGCATGAGAAGAAAATTTAGTATAGGCAATAACGTAATAGGGCTGACCTATGATAACAATCCTTCCGCACCTAATTGGTATTTAGAGGTAAGACTATTCTACGCACGCATCCTCATAGTACCAATAGACACAATAATAGAGATGAATTGACTAAAAAGACATACGCCGACAGATGAAGTGGATATTCCGCTATCAAGGCAACCGTAGCGGACGGTGATAAGCAGGTTGCCAGAAAATAATAATAAAGGAGAATAAGTTGGATAGAGTACAGGTACTTGAAAAGATGCAGCCCATCCTGAACCTTGATGTCCGCCCTGTTGACCACCTTCCAGCTACCAGGGTGAATGTAACCCCTGAGATGGTGATATTCCGCCCTGGCAGGGGTGGTCGCACGATGGAGGTCGAGCAGGAGGGTCTCCGCAGCCTTGCGCAGTTCGTTGATTTTCCAATGGGCTTTAATAAGAAGCTCTCCCCCGACACATTCGGCAGGGTGGCGACTGAGCTTCTGGCTCATAAGCAGAGGTATGACATCACCACCAAAGAGGGCAGGATTGTGGCCTTCCAGCACACTATCGAGCACCGCAACCTGAACCCTGAGCGTGTGCTCAAGAATATCGAGGGTGGTATCCGTGGTGAGGTCAATTACCACAGGGTAACGCTCCAAGACCACACCGTAAGGCTGGAGATTATCGGCACTAAGCAGGAGGCCGTAGTCAGAGGGGATTTGGTTTCTGCTGGTGCGCTGGTGCAGTTCAGCCCCATCGGTACTGTAGCCCCCTCAGTCCAGAGCTACGTCCAGAGGCTCGTATGCACGAATGGCATGGTATCGAATGACATCTTGAGGGAGTTCGGTTATACTGGTGGCGATGATGGAGACATTTTCCAGTGGTTTCGGCAGTCCACACGGGAAGCTTACAACTCCATCGGCCAGATAGTCCGCCGATGCCAGCAGATGGTCAATGAGCATATACCGCCTGCCGACAGGCCGATGATGCTGGAGGATGCCATGAGGCGTGCTGGTCTTCCACCGAAGGCGAGGGATGCAGTGAGGTCTATGGCGATAGAGAACTCGCCAGAGAACACCTACCAGATGATGAACCTCATAACCTTCGCCAGTTCCCACATCCTGAAGCATCCCCATGAGATTGCCAGAGCGCAGCAGTCCGTTGCGGTTTTCCAAGACCAGAGTTCCCATGCGAGGGTTTGCCCACTGTGTCACCGCCAGCAGATAAATGGTTCTAGCAGCAACTAGGGTTTGTATGCCCTGTCGGGTGGGTTTTGGGTTGCCTCCTTCCTACCTGGCAGGGCATCATCCCGTAAGGGCTTCGCAGGTTCAAATCCTGCTCCGGCCACTTGAAAGGAGGATAAAATTGTACGTTTATATACAATCAGAGCCTCATCTGTGGACTGTTGGGCATTATACTC
>CAYVML010000356.1:0-1659 GCA_964452475.1 uncultured Dehalococcoidales bacterium | reverse complement strand
TTCCCTGGGAGTTGACCAGGCTATTCCATGTGGATTGGTAGTCAATGAACTATTTACCAATTCATTGAAGTATGCTTTTCCTGGCAATGCGAAAGGCGAAATCACCTTTTCTATCAGCGAAACCAGGGGGGGCGTGGTGCAGTTGATTATTGCAGATAATGGCGTTGGCATTCCCGAGAGCCTGGATATAAGGAATCTTAAGAGCCTGGGTTTGTACCTGGTCACTACATTGGTAGAACAGCAGCTTGGCGGTAAACTTAAACTGGAGAAGAGCGCGGGGGCGAAATATAGTATAAGCTTTAAGAAGAAATAAGACACAAGGAGAACAATTAGATGGCACAGGCAAGAATACTTGTTGTTGAAAATGAAAGTATCATTGCAATGGATATAGAAAAGAGCCTGCAAGACCTGGGATATGAGGTTGTAGCCAGGGTAACATCGGGAGAGCAGGCCATCAGCAGGGTGGGGGACAACAACATCGACCTAGTGCTTATGGATATCATGCTTGGGACTGAGATGGATGGAATCGAAGCCGCGGAGCAAATACGCTCCCGGTTCAAAGTACCGGTTGTATTTCTCACCGCTTATGCTAATGATGAGGTACTGGCACGTGCCAAGATATCAGGGCCTCATGGCTATATAGTCAAACCTTTTGACCAGACAGACTTAAGAATAGCCGTGGAAATTGCTCTCCACAGGGCTAAAATGGAAGCTGAGCGTGAGCAGCTAATCACTAAGCTTCAAGAGGCACTTGCCAAGGTGAAAACACTCAGTGGCCTGCTGCCCATTTGCGCTTCATGTAAGAAAATCCGTGATGATAAAGGTTACTGGCAGGCTATCGAAAAATATATCAGGCGAGCATTCAGAAGCTGAGTTTACCCATGGTATTTGCCCAGATTGCGTTAAAAAGCTCTACCCTGATATTTATGAGAAACACTACAAGGAATTCGGATGGGAAGAGAAGCCCGCGGGCTAACAGTAGACAAGCAGGGGCTTGGTTCGTCACTGCGAGAGGTCGCAAACCCCGTGGCAATCTGGGTGGTGAGTCGAGAGGGGCATGGACTATCTACTAGGTTGTACCCTTCAGCTCCCGGATTGCTTTGTCGCTAATGCTCCTCGCAATGACAGTAAAAAGACAGGGGACTGGAGATAGAAGATGGGAAAGAGAATTACACCTGCCTCTGCTCCATGTCATTACTGCTGAAGCAGGAATCTGCCCTTAATCTGTGCGGTAGGGTACTCAGCCAGCAATTGCCAGTTAAATAGCAGGCCCAACTGCTCGTAGTGGAGGCTTGTTCTTTTTGAGGTATTGTCAGAAACATGAGGTGGCATGTATACTCAACGCCATTAATAGAAAAAGTGGTGTGATATCGACGGGCCAGTTCAGGATTAACCTGTATGGACCAACTGTCACGGCAACCGTTAATATGAAGGCAAAGGAGTCTACAGTATGGAAAATGTGAATGTTATCCCGATGACCATCTTAATTGCCTATATCATCCTGACACTGGTGATTGCCAACATGGTGCTCAGGAAGAGGCTGGGCTCGGAGCACTATCTGGTGGCCGGTAGAGCACTCCCCTTCTTCATGGTGATGGCGGTTGTGCTTGGTGACTGGCTGGGTGGAGGTTCGACTGTTGGGGTCTGCCAGAGGGGTTA
>CAYVML010000355.1:0-1659 GCA_964452475.1 uncultured Dehalococcoidales bacterium | reverse complement strand
AAATTTCCATGTTTATTGAGAGATACGACATCCACAAATTCAGTAGGGAGAATCCGGCTATTATTGGTAATCTTTTCATGAAAAGCACCCGTCGGGAATTCCCGGATGAGTTTAAACTTCCTCTTCTTCAGCTGAAAGAAATCTTCCCCTAAGACTGCTAATCTATCGTTTGTTTTTGCAGCCTTCATCTGCTCTTCTATATCGTTAGCAAAAAGCCACGTTTGAAAATCCTTCTCCAAACGCCCAGGTTGATTGTCCTGAGCTTTGCGATTGAGGCTTTCGTGGATTATCTCGTTTGGAGGACGATTGAACAATTTATCGACATCGTCAAGCTCAACAGGTTCGCCGTTAATAGTGATTTCAAATTGAATACTCTGGTTGTTAATACTGAGGAAAGATACTCTCCGTCGGAAGGCTTCCAAATCAGGAATAAGCCGGTTGTCATACTTAATCTTGTCGATCGGGCCTTCTATGGCGAATTTAATACCTTTGATTCCAGTTCCACATTTAGCCTCGACTTCTGCGAGGAATGCCAATCCCCAGGGGTCTAGTCGCCGTAAGGCTTTTTTATCAAGCTCTGTAAAAGCAAAGGAAATCACGATAGAACCATTTTTAATATCATAATTAAAATAGTTAGGCCATCCACCCGGTTTACCTGCTCTAGAAGCAACTTCTCTTATCAGTTCATCGGCTGTGAATTTGTTATCTACAATCATTTCTTCCCCATCCTTCAATTGAATTACATTAGAAAATAATTCTGAGTATTTTTCAGGGTAAAAAGTGTGCATGGGTATGACAAAACGTGGCTTTAGAGCACCGGCAAGTTGTTTCAGTTGATTAATATAAGCATGTCCGCTAGTGTGCATTTCGGTCAGTTCAATTCGATGTGCTTGGAGAAACTTCTTAAGATCGCTCCTTTCCAAATAGCCATGCCACATGGAATAAATGGCCTTCGCCTTGCTATCTTGAGACAGCTTATCCATCACAATCCGGAAGTACCGGCTGTCCTTGGCCAGGATAATCTTATCTGTTGGTTCATCACGGATTTCTTCAAACTCGATTTTTGCCTGGCGGTATTTATACAGTAGTTTTTTATCTTGCTCTGCCAATTTACCAGCGTGGTAATGGGAAAAGAGTACCCGAATGCCTTCCCAACTAAACTGGGGAATACTTGTTGAGATACGACTGAGTTTATCCAGGACGAAAGCTGTATAAAGGTCGATGACCATTATTTTGCCATTACGCCGAGCAGCACGATAAATAGATACTAACCGGTCAAGGTTTTGTGAGGAAGTGAACACATAATACGGACCGTCATGGGGCTGGCTAAATTGGCACATAGCCTCTTCGACAGCCGCTTCATTCAAGAAAAGACCTTCGGTTCTACCCAGCATGGAGCCTTCCATAATCAAGTAATCTATGTTAGCTGGCGGGTTTTGCGTTATTCTCTCCAGCAATACTCCTTTTCGCCCATGCCCGCGGAAATCACCTGTATAAAAGATACGTTGCCCATCACCTTCAATAAGAAAGGCGGCAGCATCTGGAGCAGAATGGTCTACCAGATAAGGGGTGATAACAAACTCGCCCACCTGGAAAGGTTGCCACATGGTAAATGTCTTGACATTATCGAGTGTGACATTGACACCAAGGAAGATATTC
>CAYVML010000354.1:0-1664 GCA_964452475.1 uncultured Dehalococcoidales bacterium | reverse complement strand
CCTTGTTACAAGAATAATATAATCAAATACAGTAAAATAAAAGTAATAACAAGTGTTGAAAAAGCTAGCCAGTGATTTTAACCTCAGCAATTGACAGATGAAAATGAGTAACAAAAAGGCACCAACGATCTCAGTAATATATAGTACGCTATACCGATTTTCTATTACCGTTTAATTTAAATAAAAAATCAGCCATTGGTTTGAGTCTCATTATATTTCCTATGCCTTCATCCATTTTCTCTATTGTTGTACTATAACTTGTCTCTCCACGCATCAAGCAACAACTGTTCTTCCATATTCCTTCATTTCCAGTCAAGGATTTAAACATCAGGTGAGGGAATTGTATTAACAATTTCGCCAATTTGCTGGCAATCTTTAGCTCTGGCATAATGATATTCTGAACACTCTGTTGGTAGTAATGCAACTTGCTTTCACCTACCGCCAGAGAACTCTCGACTGCTGGTGCAGCAAGCTTTGCACTCAAAATAGCATTGTAAATACCTTCTCCAGTCAATGGGTCAGCCAGCCCAGCGGCGTCTCCAAGGAGTACGAACCTTTCACCGCAGCAGATTGTGTGGTCTATTAAGGCTGGTATCAAGGAGCTACCGCTTTTAATAATACTGTACTTCCCCAACTCTAAAGAGCTTACGAAGCTATGATAGAAGTGTTCTAGTTTCTTTGCTCTTGAAAACTGACATCCTGCTCCAATAGAAAGGTGGTTACGCTTGGGAAATACCCAGGCATAACCTCCGGGAATACTTCCCAGTTCTATCCTGACTCGAGATTTCCACTTTACCAATTCCTCTTCAGATACACCGAGTTCAGCCTCCAGTCCAACAAGATATTCAATTTTTGGCTTAATACCTAGCTTGTTTGCCACTATGCTATAGACTCCATCAGCTCCTGCTATAAGTCTCGAATAATAAATCTTGGTGGGGGTCTCGACTTCAACATAATCAGTATTCATTATTACACCTGTTACCTTACATCCATCCAAGAGTCTGGCTCCATATCTCTGAGCCTTTTTTACCAGGAGGTAGTCAAATTCATCACGCATCACAGTGTATATCAGTGGCTTGCTGTAATGTTTCAGGTATGATTCATCATACTTATATGAAATATCAATGTCGAAGATTGTGTTTTCTAATGCCGCAGTGATGTCAAAATCAAGGAGGTCTATCACTTTGTGTGTAATCCCGCCAGCACAGCATTTATAACGGGGTAGTTTTTTTCTTTCTATAATCAGCACATCTATGCCTTTTCTAGATAGCTCATAGGCAAGCATTGCTCCTGCAGGACCGGCGCCGACAATGATAATATCGTAGCTATGTTTAAACATTGAGAAATTCTTGATGTTCCCCTTGATAATCACTCCTTATTCCTTTATTACAGCAATTAGGTACTGGATATGATAGCATTATAGAACATAGTTATTGGATGTAAATATCACCTTTGTCTTACAGATAATTAATGTCGATCAATAGCTACTTGACCTGTTACTGATGGTTTCCTATAATTTGTTCTTGAAGTGGTAGGGGAGCAAATGATGTATCGGTAATATTGGCAAATAAAGTCTTTGCTTCTAGAGGTTTGACCGTTTCGATTCTAGTGCGGGAGTAACTCAGCGGTAGAGTTCCTGCCTTCCAAGCAGGGTGTCGCGGGTT
>CAYVML010000353.1:0-1668 GCA_964452475.1 uncultured Dehalococcoidales bacterium | reverse complement strand
CCTCTGAACCAATGTGCCAATCGTTATAACCAATAAGTACAGCACCAATAAGACATATGCCAATACCTATAATGATATTCTTCCCAAGTTTTTCATGAAAAAGAAAATAGGAAGCTATAGCTACAAATATTGGATTGGTGGTAACTAAAACCACTGAACTTGCCACCGTGGTATAACTGAGTGAGGCAATCCAGAAGACAAAATGGAGAGCTAAAAATGATCCAGCAATTAAAGATAGTATACGGTTTTTTTTAGAAAGCAAGCGGAGTTCTTTTCCAGAATGTATGCAAGCTATGGGGCTGATAACAAATGAAGCCAAAGCCAGGCGATAAAAAGCTATCACTAAAAAAGGGGCATCTGATAAGCGCGTTAAGATAGCACCGAAGGATACTGCCAGAACACCCACCAACAATACCAGATAATTCTTAGCCATACTTACACCTTTTATCCATCCGTAGGAGAAGCAGATATATTGCAATTTTCAGTACCTCTTCGCATATATCTCCGCTTCATATTATTACCCATGGAATATAATCGATAATTATACTTCACAGCAAAAAGAAAGGAATGCTAAAATACGGAAAGCACACTAAATCTATTCTAACAATAATTAGGAATAATAATGCTTATACCAATTATATGTTGTGTGCTTTGATAGTTTAACAATGCTAGCGAAGAATATTACAGGAGAAACAAGATGAGTAAATTTGTAGAAAAGTTAAGCAAGGCATCCAGGTCTGATACTACGCCTATTGGATTTCATTCACCAACAAGCAAGACAAGTAGTTCATCATTGCTATTAATTGCAGCAATATCCTCCACAGACACGGTAGAAGTTAAGTCTCTAGCTGCTAGTCCAATAGATGCTGCGTTGATACTAGACCCAAAAGTTACTATAGCAAAGACAAAGCAGTTTATTAAGCTTTTAGGAGATATACCATTAGGTCTAGTAATTAATCAGTTAAATACAAATGATGTCGCCATTAATTCCATTGTCGGCCTTGATTTTATAGCTTTCGATAGGAAAACACCTATAACATCGACGCAAATAACCAATACCGGGAGACTCTTTATAATAGATTCAGCTCTGAATATGGATCTGGTCAAAGCAATAAACAGTCTGGATATCGATGGAGTACTTATCGATAACAGCAAAGTAGACTCATTAACTATTGAACATATACTCATCTGCAAACGCTTTAGTGAACTCCTGCATAAACCATTACTAATGATAGTATCTTCTATGATTACAGATTATGAGCTTCACCAGCTGTGGGAAACAGAAATAGCTGGAATAGTCTTTCCAGTCACCTGGTTACCAGAGTCGTTAGAGAGATTAAAGCATGCAATTGATAATCTTTCGAAAATACATACACATCGAATAGATAAACTGGAAGCTATACTACCTCACTATACTGAAACTGAATCTTCGGATGAGGACGATGAATAATTTCTATCTAGCTTAAGTTCTTGTTTTTGTATCTAAGCCTTTAAGGAGTGTTCTGTGTTGTCTGGAAATGTTTCCCTTCTGTCTTAATTGCAGGTGCAATAATCATTTTAGCTTGCTGCATCTCCTTAATAGTTTTTGCACCACATACCCCCATACTGGTACGTAAAGATCCAATAAAATTCTGGGAACCATCGGTGACTGAGGTAGGACCAAAGAGG
>CAYVML010000352.1:0-1693 GCA_964452475.1 uncultured Dehalococcoidales bacterium | reverse complement strand
TGTGACCACTAATGGGCGCGACACGTAAGCTGCAGTTTCTCAAGTCAACGTGATATGCCAATGATTCAGGTAGGCCAAAGGCTGCAAAATGGCCGGTACGAAGGTGATGCCTGGCTGGAACAGCAACTAAGTGAAGAACTATCTCAGAGTGCCGACCTGGAAAAGCTGGTTAGAATGGAGCAACTAAAGATCAGCCAGATAAAACTTCGAATCAGCAAGGTACAGGACGGCTGGGGAAAGGGTTTCTACACCCCGGAGGAAGTCCAAACCAAGATTACCGAACACCGTGAAGCAATTTATGAGACCCCTGAAGATTTACCCATGCAAGTTGGAGTCCCTAAGAACTATCTGAAAGTGCTTTTGCATAAGGCGCTAAGAGAGGGAAACGCGCTTTTAAATGAAGAGGATTCTAAAAAACTACTGACGACGTATGGGATTTCGGCAACTATGCCACATTTAGCTAGATCTGCCGAAGAAGCTGTCATCATAGCATCGGAGATTTGCTATCCGGTAGTGATGAAAATTTCTTCACCTGACATATCACACAAATCAGACGTCGGCGGAGTAAGCCTAAATATATCCTCAGATGACGAGATAAGAAAGGCATATAGCGAGATAATGGATAAAATTAAGCAGCAAATGCCTGATGCACGGGTAGAGGGTATAAGTATACAGAAGATGATCAAAAATTATGATTACGAGCTCATCGCTGGCAGCAAGAAGGATCCGATTCTGGGCCCGGTGATATTGTTTGGCTTGGGTGGAACAGAAGCAGAATTCTTTAAAGATGTTGCCATAGGACTTCCCCCCCTAAATCAGGCACTAGCTAGAAGGGTATTAGAACAAACCAAAACCTATGGACTACTATCCCAAGGGTTTAGAAGCAAACCTCCAGTCAATTTACTACTGCTAGATCAAACCATGGTGAAGCTATCGAACTTAATCGTTGATTTTCCAGAGATAAAGGAGCTAGATATTAATCCGATTGTTATTAATAATGATAATGCTATTGCTTTGGATGCCAGGATAATTCTTGATGAAAAGCTAATGAGAGAAAAAGCAATAATAGAAGAATATAATCACTTAATAATATCTCCTTATCCCACTAAATACATACAGCCTTGGACGTGTAAGGACGGAAGAATTGTAGTCTTAAGGCCTATCAGGCCTGAAGACGAACCACTCGAAAGGGAGCTGATAGCAGGTCTATCACAGGAGTCATCTAGGTTTAGGTTCTTTTATATTATTAAAAATATAACACATGAGATGCTCAGCCGATTTTGTAATATTGACTATGAGCGGGAGATGGCTATTATCGCTGAGTACACCGCAAGTGGCAAGAAGAGGAATGTTGGAGTTGGCCGGCTAATACTGGAACCCAGTCGAGAAACCGGGGAATTCGCTATAGTGGTTGCTGATGACTTCCAAGGCAACGGTTTGGGACTGAAGATCATTGACATGCTGATTGGTTTTGCCCAGGATAAAAGGTTGCGCAGTATATATGGAATTGTGCTACATGACAATAAGCAGATGATTAGCTTGGCGAGAAAAGTTGGTTTCACCATAACCAAGCTCTCCGCTGAGGAAAATGAAGTAACCCTGGAACTCTAGCCACAATTATAGAGAACATTCTGTCCTTTTGCTTAATGAGGTAACTTTCTAAGCGATTGTTACATTCGACTTGACCTACTCA
>CAYVML010000351.1:871-1709 GCA_964452475.1 uncultured Dehalococcoidales bacterium | reverse complement strand
ATAAGAGAAGGGTTGGAAGCGACAGCGGTAGATATGGCAGCAACGCTAATAAAGACATCTGGTTCTCCTGTCTTAACTGAAGCGAAGGATTTTTCCTGTGCACTAATTGATGATAAACTTGAAGTAGTAGGATTCGCTGGTTTCGTCACCATGCATTTCATGACGTCACTGGTTGGAGCTCAATCTCTAGACAAGAAATACCCCATATCTGATAGAAAGCAAGGAGATATTTTTCTTTGTAATGACCCTCACACGTCGGGAGCGGTGCATCAAGGTGATATGGGCATTTTTATGCCAATTTTCTATAGAGAACAATTTTCTGGCTGGGCATTTGCCAATGCCCATGTATTCGATGTTGGAGGTAGCGCACCTGGTGGCTGGTGCCCTGGAGCTCATGAATGCTTTGCTGAGGGATTGGCATTTCCTGGAACTAGAATTGGGAAGAGAGGTGAAATAAATCGTGAGTGGATCGACTTTATTGCAAATAATGTTAGGATTCCAATACCTGTCCTAGGTGATATACGGAGCCTTATTGCCGCATGCAATTACGGTGCCAAACAAATGCAAGCTATGATTGACCGCTATGGCTTGGAAGAGTTTAAGAAGTATATCGAGATTAACAAGGCTTTATCTAATAAACTCATGAGGGAAAGGATCAGTAAAATGCCGGATGGGGAATTTACTGGCTCTAGGTGGGTTGAATACGATGGGCATGGTGTGAGTGAAACATGGCGAATTGATGGAAAGCTAATTATTGATGGTGATAAAATGAAATTTGAACTTATTTCTCCCCAACAGGTAGATGCGTTTGTCAATGCAGGGCTTGCTGCTTGTGAAG
>CAYVML010000351.1:0-861 GCA_964452475.1 uncultured Dehalococcoidales bacterium | reverse complement strand
TGGTTTAGGAGAAGTGATATTTCAGAATCTCGCCTGGGACATACCAAAAAACAGCGGTATATTACGTGCTATAGAATTTGAGCCTGGACCTTTAGGAACTATCACAAATCCAACCAAACCAGCCCCAGTATCAAATGGCCATATGGAAACCGGGGCTCAGGTTGCGAAGCTTTGGGCAGAATTGGTAAACAAATCCCTAGCCTTCAGCTCGGATAAGGCGATGAGAGCCAGACTTATGAGTTTACCTGTAGACTGCTGGTCGGGCTATAGTCTCACTGGAATGAGTGACTCAGGGGTATACTATTCATTCATTAATTTTGACTGTGGCAGCTGTGGGATGGCAGCAACTTCTGTTACTGAGGGCCTTGATTTCTCTGCCTGTCAATGTCAACTTGATAACGGCGTGCCGGACGTTGAGACTCTTGAGAAAACTGGGCCTATAATGTATGTTTGGCGCGAAGTAAACAAAAATTCTGGTGGAGCCGGTTATCAGAGGGGCGGACAGGGCTTGAAGGATTGCTTAATCCCCTGGCATGCTGCTGGTAAGCTTCTGTCTTGGGCAGAGGCTTCCGTTTATTATATACCCACTGTAGGTGTGTGGGGAGGTTATCCTGGTGCTCCCTCAACTTACACTTTTGTCAGAAATGCTAACATTAAGGATTTAATAGAAAAGGGGTCTTTACCAACAATTCAAAGTATTGAAGGTAAAAATGAACTCGCACCTTCCAAGTATGAAGGCCTTTACCTAGAGCTGCAAGATGCTTTTAGGACCACTTGTGGCGGAGGAAGTGGATTAGGTGATCCACTCTTAAATGATCCTGAGCGAGTTGCAAAAGATGTGAGAGATGGATATATCACTAA
>CAYVML010000350.1:0-1709 GCA_964452475.1 uncultured Dehalococcoidales bacterium | reverse complement strand
GATTTTGCTGGTGAGGTGAAATCAGCAATTCGAGTTAGTACAGGCGCAATAGTAGCAATCGATGCTGTTGCTGGAGTGGAGGTAGGTACCGAAAAAGTATGGGAATACACTAAACAGGTTAATCTGCCTAAATTGATTGTGGTTAATAAGCTTGATCGAGAAAACGCCGATTTTTTTAGAAGTATAGAATCAGTTCAATCTAAATTTGGAACGGAGTGCCTGCCAGTTCAATTACCTATAGGTTCTGGGAGTTCATTTGAAGGTATCATTGACCTGATAACCATGAAGGCTTACCAGGGAGTTAAAGCGGTTGAAATGGAGATCCCTTCTTCAATGCTTGAACTAGCAAAATCCTATCGAGAAAAGCTTGTTGAATCTGCTGTTGAAGTAGACGATGCCCTTGTAACAAGGTACCTAGAAGGTGAAGATATTAGCAGTGATGAAATTGCACAGGCCATTAAACAGGCAATAATTGAAGGCAAACTGGTACCCATTTTTACCTGCTCAGCAATACAAAATATCGGGATTAGCTCATTACTTGATGGCATCTGTTACTACCTACCTTCAGCAAAAGAAATAGATATCATTACTGTTAGAGATAATGGACTTGAATCTAATAAAGAAATTAAGCCTGAGTCTGAAAATTCCCTGGTTGGCTTTGTTTTTAAAACAACAGCGGATCAATTTACTGGCAAGATTAGCTATCTTAAAATTTACTCGGGCACTCTAATAAGCAATTCACAGATATGGAATGCTAACAAAAGTATTATGGAGAGAGTTGGCCAGTTATTTGCATTGCTGGGAAAAAACCAAATGCCGGTCGACAAGCTAACTACTGGAGATATCGGGGCGGTTTCGAAATTAAGCTCAACAGTTACTGGAGATACCCTTTGTCTGCAGGAGCATCCCTTAGTTCTAGAAAATATTAACTTTCCAGAAGCTAATTTTAGTTTAGCGATTCACTCTGAAACCAAGGATGACTTAGATAAGATAGGAACTGCCCTACCCAAATTATGTGAAGAAGACCCATCTCTTAAAGTCCACCGCGACGCTGCTACTAAAGAAACCATCATTTCGGGTATGGGTGACAATCACTTGGAGATTGCTAAAGAAAGGATGCAACGTAAATTTGGGGTGAGCGTAAAACTAAAAACTCCTAAGATTGCTTATAAAGAAACAATAACTATTGCAACCAAGGCTGAGTATAAACATAAGAAACAGTCCGGCGGTCATGGACAATATGGTCACGTTTTTCTTGAGCTTGAACCTCTTCCACGTGGGAGTGGTTTTACATTTATTAATAAAATAGTTGGAGGTACAATACCACGAAACTATATTCCAGTGGTAGAAAAAGGTGTCATTGAAGCAAAGTCTGCTGGTATACTTGTTGGTTATCCAATAGATGATATTAAGGTAACTCTCTATGATGGCAGTTTTCATGCAGTTGATTCATCAGATATCGCCTTCAAAATAGCCGCAGCACAGGCGTTGAAAAAAGGTTTAACTACAGGGCATTCTATTTTACTTGAACCAATAATGAACATAAATATAATAGTTCCAAGTAGTAACACAGGTGATATTATGGGCGACCTTAATACCAAGCGTGGCCGGGTGCTCGGTATGGAACCAAATGGTGATAATAGTGTTATACAAGCCCAAGCACCATATTCCGAGCTAATTAGATATGCTATTGACCTTAAATCAATGAC
>CAYVML010000349.1:0-1728 GCA_964452475.1 uncultured Dehalococcoidales bacterium | reverse complement strand
ATATACAAAAGGTAGATATGAGTAAACCCAGCGATGAGATTTGTCCCAAATGCGGCAAACCCATGCTGATAAAAGTAGGACGTTTTGGTAAATTCCTGGCCTGCAGCGGCTATCCGGACTGTAAAACGACAAAGCCTTACTCTGTGAAGACCGGAATCGCCTGTCCCGAGTGCGGTAATGAACTGGTAGAGAGGGTTAATAAGAAAAAACAGCTGTTTTATGGTTGCAGTGACTATCCAAAATGCCGGTTTACCACCAGCTATAAACCACTACCTCAATCCTGTCCTGAATGTGGCAAGCTCCTTGTGCTGGATAAAAAAGGACAGGTACAATGCACTTCCTGCAACTACAAAACAAAACTTGCTGAGCTGGAGTCAATAGACCAGGAAAGCAAAGCAGTGGCATGAACTGTCTTAGCAATCAAAATCTGAAGACAGCTGGAATGAAAAAATATGAACGCCAGTAGATTACGACAGCTGCGTGCTCTGATTTCAAAGGAAGGCATGGATGTCTTCATGGTATCACAGCAGGAAAACCGCCGTTATTTATCCAGATTCACTGGCTCTTCTGGATGGCTTTTTTTATCGCAGCAGCAGGCAATACTAGCCACCGATTTTCGCTACATCGAACAGGCAGGGCAGGAGAGTCATGAGTTCGAAATATGGCAAACCACGGGAGCATTATCCTCATGGTTTTCGGAACTGGTGATAACACACGGCTGGCACAGGCTGGGATTCGATACTGAAAATACATCATTCGCCACCTATCAGCAGCTTAATGACAGCATAAATGCCAAGCAGCTTGATTTGGAACTCATTCCCAGTAAAGGAATAGTCGAAAGGCTTCGTTCAATTAAAGACCAGCAGGAACTAAAGACAATCAGCAAAGCGGTAGAACTTACCGATGCTGCTTTTACACAAGCACTGGCATTAATCAGGCCGGGGATAACTGAGAAGGAACTTTCCTGGGAAATCGAGAGCTTCTTCCGCCAGAATGGAGCTGAAGGGACAGCCTTTGACCTCATCGTTGCCGCAGGCTCCAATTCAGCCCTGCCACATGCCAGACCAGGCAGCAGACAACTCCAGCCCGGAGAGCCGATATTGATTGATATGGGAGCCAGAATAGATGGCTACTGCAGTGACTTCACCCGTACAGTATGTATGGGCAAGGCCGATGGAACACTACAGCAGCTTTACAGTACAGTACTGGAGGCACAGCAGAGCGCCATAGAGAGCATCAAGTCAGGCATGAGTGGTGCCGAGGCTGACAAGCTCGCCAGGAACGTCATTGAACAAGCTGGATATGGCGATGCCTTCGGTCATGGACTGGGACATGGTATAGGGCTTGAGATACATGAAGCACCTTCTCTCTCACGCCTTTCCACAGACATACTCCTTGATGGCATGATATTCTCCATAGAACCAGGTATTTACATTCCAGGCTATGGTGGTGTTAGAATTGAGGATACGGTGGCCCTGGAGGAAGGCACTATCAAAGTGCTCACCCAATCAGCAAAACATTTGTTGTTCTGAGGGAACCATCAGAGATATCTTGTTTGTCTGCTCAGAATAACAAGCTACTGATAATACATAAGGAGGCATTTAATGATTACAGCTGGCGAATTGAAAAAAGGAATCGCCATAGAGCTGGATGAAGCGATATACCAGATCGTTGAATATCAGCACATAAAGATGGGAAGAGGCTCAGCACAGGTACGATTAAAGCTTC
>CAYVML010000348.1:0-1735 GCA_964452475.1 uncultured Dehalococcoidales bacterium | reverse complement strand
AGATATCCGCTCTCTCACGGTCGGTCAACTCCCTTTCCTGTTCAGCATTAAGAATAGAGCGGCAGGAGTTTAAAATAACCTCCGGTGCCCCTTTTGAATAGGCAATCATCCCTTCCTTTGTTCGATGAACAGTGGTCATTTTTTTTCTTTCAGAAGAAAATGGTTGTTCAGCAATACGAGGAAAGCTGGCATTCAGCTTACGCTGCCACAGGCCAGCTTTAGCTGCCAGGGAAACCAGTGCTCCTTCTGTAGGGTCACCCTTAATCTGCCATCTCCCTTCCTCCTGTACAAGCTGAGCGTCATTGCAAAGGCTTCCTATGATAAGCAAGGTTGCTAAGTGATTATTCTTTCCTGGCTTACATGTCTTTCCTCTCAACAAGAATTCTCCCCTGGGTTCATAGCCTGTTCCAGTAACATCAAACAGGTCACCATCGACATAAAGCTGGCGAACCGTCATCTGATCCTGAGTCAGGGTCCCTGTTTTATCCGAGCAGACTATGGTGGTGCAGCCCAATGTCTCTACAGCAGGCAGTTTCCTCACCAGGGCGTTGCGCTTGACCATCCGCTGCACTCCAATTGCCAGTGCTATGGTTACTACCGCTGGTAAAGCCTCAGGCACAGCAGCTACAGCCAGGCTCACCCCCCAGATAAACATCTCCAGTATCTCATGTCCACGGGCAACACCAATTCCCGCCAGCACAAAACAAAGCGCTACAGCCACAATCGCAATCCACTTGCCCATTTGGTCCAGGCTTACCTGGAGTGGAGTTCGCTGAGCTTTAACCTCCTGTAACATAGCAGCAATCCTGCCAAACTCGGTACCCATACCGGTTGCAGTTATCACCGCTTTACCCCTGCCATAAACCACCGCCGTACCCATATAAATCATGTTCTTCCTATCAGCAATGGCTGTTTCTTCAGCAACAGGGGCAACTGCTTTATCTACCGGCATGGATTCTCCTGTCAGCGATGCTTCATCTACCTTCAGGTTAACAGCCTCAATAAGCCGTGCATCGGAAGGAATACGGTCTCCCACCCTCAACAAAATCACATCGCCCGGCACCAGTTGTGTGGCGTTGATTTCTCTCTGCTCGCCATTCCGCACAACAGATGCTGCAGGCGCCGCCATCCGTTTCAGGGCTTCCAGGGCACGCTCGGCCCGATATTCCTGCACAAAACCTAATACGCAGGCAAAAAGAACAATAAGCGCTATTACAACGGCATCAGCCACCTCTCCCAAAATAGCCGATAGAATAACTGCGACCAGCAAGATAATAATCAGAAAGCTCTTGAACTGGCCGAGAAAAACCACCCAGGGAGATACACCGCTTTTCCCTGCCATGACATTTGGGCCATACTGAACCAGCCGCTTTTGAGCTTCGTCACCAGTCAGACCATCGATACCTGTCCCCAGATAACTAAGAACCTCCGCCACTGATAAACTGTGCCAGCTTTTTTTTATATCAATCATCACAGCAGTCTATAGAAAGAATAAAGCGTTATGTAATATTAGTTACATAATGAAAAACTTCTGCCTACAAAACCAGTGTGAGTATATCACATGAGCAGTAGACAACGAATCGTACAGCCGGCTGTAAGCGTATGCTATAATCAAAAGTCTAAGCCCGGGAGAGGTGACCGAGTGGCTGATGGTGCCGCTCTCGAAAAGCGGTGGGCAGCAATGCCTCGTGGGTTCAAATCCCACCCTCTCCGCGGAGAGGTGCTGGAGTGGTCT
>CAYVML010000347.1:0-1738 GCA_964452475.1 uncultured Dehalococcoidales bacterium | reverse complement strand
CAGACGAATCATCAATATAGATAGGTAACTCTGAAAGTCTATTGGCCGAGTCTGTCAAACGAAGGTAGTCATCATCCTGTAGGGCCCCTTTCCTTAATTTCCACCCATCTATCATAGCATCACAGCCCAATAGCCTAATGCCAAGTTGAAGGCTCGACATCTCAAGGGAGAATACAGCTACACCTACCTTATCCTCCAGCGCAGCATTAAATGCGATATTTAAGGCCAACGCTGTTTTACCCATGCTCGGCCTGCCAGCAACAATAATTAAGTCAGAGGGCTGAAGCCCAGAGGTGAGATTATCAAAATCAGTAAATCCGGTTGAAATACCAGTTATATTGCTACCAGTAGTGGTCTCTATTTTCTTGAAACTGTTCTTAACAACTTCATTTAGTGGTAAAAAGCTTGTATCTATATTCCTCTCTGCTATCTCAAATATGGATTGCTCAGCTAAATCAAGGACTTCGTCAGTGTCATTAGTAAACTCGAAGCAGGATTCGGATATCCGGGCACAATGGCCGATTAAGCTTCTTCTTGTGGATAAATCTTTAACAATTTTGGCATGATACATTATTCCGGCTGAGGTTGACGTTGCTTCTGCCAGTGAAGCCAAGTAATCTGTTCCTCCAACCTTATCCAGAGCGCCCCTTTCCTTCAACACCTGCGAAAGCGTAATCAGATCGACGGGATCATCTCTATTATACAAGGTAAGCATCCCTTCAAATATTTGGGTGTGGGTCTCCCGGTAGAAATCCTCACCTGACAAGATATCCACAACCTGATTCAGCGCATCATTATTGATCAATATGCTACCCAATATAGTCTGTTCAGCCTCCAGGTTATGGGGAGGCACCTTATAAGTGAGATAACCGGGATCTTCTTTTTTCTTGGGCATATCCATTGTTTTATTCTTACGCCTTTTCTTCCTCTTGCTCAACGATTACTTTTATGGTGGCCATAACTTCTGGGTAGAGTCTGATTGCCACATCAAACTCACCGAGAGCCCTTATTGGTTCATCCATGCTAATTTTTTTCCTGTCTACAACTACTCCCTCTTTCTCAAGCTCCTGAGCAATATCTCGAGTTGTCACAGAACCATAGAGTTTACCCTCTGCGCCTGCCTTTTGTCTGATAGCTACCGTTAGCTGTGACATCTTTTCTTTAACCCTCTCTGCTTCCTCCTTATCTTTCATGCGTCTGGCCATTATCTTGTCTTTTCTCATCTCCAATGCCTTTAGGTTGGCATGAGTGGCCTCTGCAGCAATGCCCTTTGGAATAAGGTAATTTCTGGCATAGCCCCTTGCAACATCCACAGTATCACCTTCAAAACCAATAGATTCAAAATCTTGCTTCAGTATTATCCTCATATCCCTTCTCCCGTTAAATTCTCTGCTCCACTGATATACTCTTTCAAGTTCTTACTGAAAATAGACAAACGGTACTTAAGTTTGACTCCTTGTTCGTTCAAAGCCACAGCATGGAAATTTTCTCCTGGAGAACTTTCTATCTTCTGCCCTGACAAGAGGTTATTCAACGGGGCAGATTCCAAAAAGAGAGGTGCACGATGAACAGCAGAAATTGAGGCATGGAACAGTATGGCAAAAAACAAAATGGAGGCCGCAAAAACAGAACAAGCAACTCCCCTAGCCCCCATATTCAGCTCTCTAAACCGAAACGTTATTTCTTAGTGCTTCGATTCGCAAATACAGTAACGTATTTTAACGAGTTAGCTCGGAGC
>CAYVML010000346.1:1312-1742 GCA_964452475.1 uncultured Dehalococcoidales bacterium | reverse complement strand
GCAGCAAGGTCTTTTACCCCTGTAGAACTCCCCAGGGCCCATATGCTTTCATATTCTGGCCCCTCTGAAGCAAGTATCTGGTAAGGACCTGACTTGACGCTGGTAATTCTGCCACAGGCTATATTACAGCCCCAGCAGGCTCCCTTTTTGGTGAGATATTTTTCAGCCAGGGCTTCGCCGCTTATCTGCTCGGCATCAGGATTCACCGAGGTCTGCCAGTTTTTGTAGGGCAGCGAGCCAGCAGTATTGATTACGTTTATCAGTATCGCTGTTCCATAAGCGGGTAATCCTTCGCCTGTTACTGCATTCTTCTCAATAGCCTCCAGACATCGCTTTGAGACAGGGACAAATTTATCCATCTTGGCATAAGGGACCTTTTCATTTCCGGCAACGACAATAGCTTTGAGTCCCTTTGAGCCCATGATAGCTC
>CAYVML010000346.1:0-1302 GCA_964452475.1 uncultured Dehalococcoidales bacterium | reverse complement strand
CTGTGATCGTCATTCATGATCATAGCCATGGGGACCAGGTTTTCACCAGCAGTGCTGATACACATCACGCTGGCACTTTTTCGGCCGACCGCTTTCTTCAGAATTCGGGTGGTATCAAAAGTATTCTTCCCCCAAAGGTCTCCGGCATCTCTTATCTGTGCCTTGCCGTCTACAACCGATAAATACACAGGAACATCAGATGCACCCTCGACTGTAATTCCATCAAAGCCAGCAAACTTCAAAGTTGCTCCCCAGGTACCACCGCTGTTGCCACTGCCGATAGAGCCTGTCAGCGGTGACTTTAAAGCCATCACATGGTGCCGTCCTGATGATGGGAATCCAGCTATGCCTGTTCCAGGTCCAGTCATAAATATCAACGGATTCTCGGGACCCAGCGGGTCCATATCTTTTGCAGAAATACCTCTCATGGCAAATTCTTTGATATACTGATAGAGAAGGTATACACCATAACCCTTTCCTCCCAGGTATTTCCTGGCTATCTTTTCATCAACTTCTTCGCTAATAACTGACTTTGCAGTTAAATCTACTCTAAGGATTTTCCCCATAAAACCTCTTGCCATTTTCCCTCCTTCTTTGATTCTTTAAATGTTTCTGGATATATTTTCCCGATAAGTCGTCAATTTTTCTGCTATATATTTCTATTAGCTTTTCCTGCTTACTTCCTGCCATAGAATTGTTGCAGATTCAACTTCACCATAGGCACTATTCCCCCTTCGGTTGAAGACTAAAAAGCGCTACTCCAAACACTTAACATATTCTACTGTTATAAATTAGCCCTCATTGGGCCTGTTGTCAATATCATCTGTTAAAAAGCTATTGATGTTTTACTGATTACTCCTCATTACTTTGATGGAGCCAGCCTTCATCACCAGCTTGATGCTGTCTTTGTCCTGCAACAGCCTTGATAGTCATCATGGAAAGAGGCTCTCTGAGCCCTCGCATGCTGTGGTCAGGGGCGCCATCCAGCACAATGTGGATATGGCAGTCTATCAGTCCGGGCATTGCTGTTCTTCCTTCACCTTCTATTACCTGTACCTCCTCCCCTGGATGTATATCTTTTCCAACTTTCCTTATCTTCTCTTCCTTTCTCATACTTCTCTCGAGTATGTAAGAAGCTGTTTTGCCAACCGTAGAAGAACAGATATCCCCTGTTATCTTGGCAACCTGTTGATATTCGTGGGAGCTCATGGTGAAGTGTTTCCCGGGTGTTGGGTGCTCTCTCCTGTTGGCGAGCTAAGGCAGGCATCGCTGAAGCAGATTGTAGGCTCACAAGCATATGAA
>CAYVML010000345.1:0-1756 GCA_964452475.1 uncultured Dehalococcoidales bacterium | reverse complement strand
TGCCTCTTAAACTCTAAACTGAAATTCCTTCGATTCTTCATGGCAAGATCCTTTCTCTCCTCCATTATAGGATATTTCAACCCTGCCAAACCTTCCTAACCTATTCTGTCCAGTTTTAAGGGTTCACTCCAAGTTGAATGAGAAGTCTAAAACCATAGTGGGGTTCACTAGCTATCTTCCACTTCTTCATATTTTACCTTGCAGCTTCCTGATAAGACTCGCTGTTTTATTGAAGTCCTTTAACAGTTGTGATTTCTGAGAAGTGCAGTAATTTTGTTTTGCCATTTCGCCACCTCCTGAACTATTTAAGCTTACTTTTCTCAGCCATATCAGCTGCAAGCTGGTACACCTCATCAAATGGTTGGTCTGTGACCTTTTTACAAATATGAGGGTTTCTCATATTGACGCCTCTTTTCATTTATCTATTCTTTCCTGTGCTGCCCGAGAGCACTTCTCTCAGTGTCATGGTATCATGCCAGCACAGGAAATAGTTGCTTACACTCGTGCTTTAATCGCCCAGAATCAAAGCTATTTTAGCCCAGAAAGGCAGCATTATAAAACGAGCAACTTGACGTAGAACCAATTGACAGGGATGCTAAAATAGTTATAGAGGATGGAGCATCAGGAGAGGCAATGAAAGGCAGCAAATATGATAGGATGGCACGACTGCTCCACGTACTCCATATCCTTAACTACAATCCCAATGGCATAAGCCCTGCGAGGATAGCTGGTCAGTGCAGGGTAAGTGTACGAACTACTTACCGGGATCTTCTAGCCCTTGAGGACTGGGAGCAGCTTAACATACCGATTGTAAGAGGAGGGGGGAAGTGCAGGCTGGAACCTGGAAAAGTTCTTCCTCCAATCATATTCAATCTCCCCGAGGCTGTGACTATATTTCTCTCTTCCAGACTATTGCTTGAATATAGTAATGCCTACAATCCAAGCATTGAGAGCACTTTTACCAAGCTGAGTTCAGCAGTACCTATCCCACTAAGAGAACAGATACGAAAAACAATCGAATGGATGCATACACGGAAACAGAACAAACGTTTTATACAAACACTTGAACTCCTTGCTATGGCATGGACACAGGGACATAGAGTGAGGATGTGGTACTGGACACTGGGAGAAAGTAAGCCGACAGAGCGCGTGGTCGAGCCGTATTTTATTCAACCGGCAGCGCTGGAGCATGGCAACTACGTAATTGCGTACTGTCACAGAGTAAAGGACGTACGCATTTTTAAAATTGAGCGCATAGACAGTATAGAACTCATGGACGAGCAGTACTCGGTACCAGAGGACTTCGATGCCAATAAATATCTTGCATCGTACTGGGGCATTACAACATATGGAATAGCTGAAACAATCAAGCTTAAGTTCAGCCCCGACGTAGCCAGGATAGCCGAGGAAACAATGTGGCACCCCTCTCAGGTTAATGATATGCAGGCTGATGGCTCAGCGATAGTGACCATGAATCTGGCTGTAACAACTGAGCTTATAACCTTCATTATGGGATGGGCGGAGAAAGTAGAGGTACTGGAGCCTGAGAGGTTGCGCAGACAGATAAGCGATACCGCTAAGACGATGCTGAATATGTACAGAGAGATAACTTCGTTGACAGATAACAATGAATAATAGTAATAATTTGTAACGCCTCGAGCCAGGTATCTACTGGGAGAATCAAAGAGAACGTGCAATAATATCAGGCTAAATAGTGCTTTAGGATAGCGATATGCTACCCCCTTTTTCACTGATA
>CAYVML010000344.1:1380-1758 GCA_964452475.1 uncultured Dehalococcoidales bacterium | reverse complement strand
GCCCAACCCATCCATTATCTGGTTGGCTGATTCTTCATCCTGTGCAGTTAGAAAACTGCCAGCCTGCTTGCGATTACCACCTCCGGGGTTGGAATTCGGTATGCGATGGGAGATCTTCGTTATCCAGTAACCATAGTCCCACCAGGACATAACTCCGTAGGCAGTGTCTGGATATTTATAAGGCCTTTCATATAACTCATAATACGAATCCGGGGTACCAAATGGCTCGGGGCTATTGTGACCAAGCCATTCCAGTGCATCATGCCATGCATGATTGATAAGGGTTGGTTCCCTTGCTAAAGACTGTGTCAGTTTTACTTTGAGTTCAAGTGGATGCCCCAGCACATCAACTGAATGACCGAACAATACGGTGCCCGT
>CAYVML010000344.1:609-1370 GCA_964452475.1 uncultured Dehalococcoidales bacterium | reverse complement strand
GTAATCCAATGCTGGGGAAGAAAATTAAGAAAAATATCAGTATTACTGCTATTACTACCCTTGCCCAGGCTAATGGGGGGCGTGTAACTGGTTTCTCCATCTTTACTCCAGCCCTTTGTTTTCTCCGCCTTTCAGCTCTGGAGATGAAAACAGATTTTACAGTTTTTGCTGGTTTAAGCTTCAGCGTATTTATCCCTGCCAGAGTCAACACTTTCCACGATATATATCCCATAAGTAAGGCAGCACTGATGGTAAAATAATCTCCGAAACGACGCTGCCCCAATACTGCTGCCAGTGTTGCTACACTCCATACCAAGAAAAGAAGTCTGTCATACATTCGCCTTCTAATAACATCATATACAAGAAGACCGATGGCAATAAATGCTATGAAGAAAGAAGTGGTAAAGTTGAACCAGGCTATATCCCATGAGAAATTACCAAAAGGATACAGCAGAGGATGTACTTCCTGAATAGTAAGTGAAGCACCGCCAGGGGTGAAAGGGCGGAATCTGGCTAGCATTGCACTCAGTAACGAAGGATTAATAATACGCAACGCAGCCAGCCCAAGCACAACAATACCTATCAATATAGGCAGGTAATAAACAGTTTTCATACCTTTCTGCAATGTAAAGCGCCAGAGAAAGTAGAGCAATGGCGATGCCAGCATTGCAACTGATAGCGATATAACATATAGGCCTGCTGAGCCAACTCTACTCAGATAAGGGAGATACATAATAGAAGCAATCAGGAAATAGGGAATG
>CAYVML010000344.1:0-599 GCA_964452475.1 uncultured Dehalococcoidales bacterium | reverse complement strand
CTTACGCTAGAGAGAGCCATATCTTGTTCTCCACTAAGATGATCCATAATGCCCTGGATAACCAAGTAGACAAATAGAATAAATATCAATAAAAGAGCACCTTTCCAAGAAAGGATATGCATTCCTAAAAATGCACCGCCAATCAGGCTGTAGACAAGTGGACGTGTGATAACTGACCAGTCACGTTGCATCAGGTTGTTTAAAGATATTTTTCTCTCCCTGGCCCGCCTGATAGCCATGATAAAGAACAGCATGGATACTGTGAAAAGGAAGCTATCGACCACATGGTGGTCGGTGAATCCCAGGAGTGAGCGATTTAAAAATTCTCCCGGAAGAATTACCAGCAACGCCGCTGATAGCAATCCAGCCCACCTGTTAAATAGTTCTTTACCAATAAAAAACACCGCCACTACTGTCATGGTACCCAGGGCAGGAGGTATATAAGCCCCTATAACCTCTACTGTATGTGTAGCTGCTGAACCAAAGCTAAATAACCAGACAATACTCCCACCAAGGAAAACAAAAAAAGGTTGTGGAAGTACCCCTGCTCCGCCAGGGAAGACTTTATATGGGTCAAATGAATTCACATGTGGAAAATT
>CAYVML010000343.1:0-1763 GCA_964452475.1 uncultured Dehalococcoidales bacterium | reverse complement strand
TCATGCAGGCCCGTACGGTCTCCATCATTACACCAAACTTCAGCTTCATCCCTTTCAGCATGTCCTTGATAAGCAGTGTTTCTTTGGCGGTGATGACCTGCGGGAGCATAATAGATACATTTGCAGGAACGTCTTCCATCGCCTGTTGAATGGCAGTAATCTGCATCTGATATAGTGCTGGGACTGTGACCGCCAGGCGAACACCCCTGTGTCCCAGCATGGGATTGGTTTCCCTGAGGTCGGCAATTTGCTGACGTATCTGGAGGTCATCTACCTGGTCTTCATGTGGCAGGAATTCGTGCAGGGGCAGATCCAGCAGCCTGATGATTATTGGCAATCCTTTTAGCTCCCGGAAAAGTGCTCCGAAATCTCTTGTTTGTAAAATCTGCAGCTCATCCAGTGACGCTCTTCGCTCCTTTTCATTTCTGGCGAGGATGAACTCACGGATAACAGAAAGGCGTTCAGGAGCATTAAACATCCTCTCTGTACGGCAAAGACCGATTCCTTCAGCGCCGAACTGTTGTGCTTGTGCAATCATTCCTGGTGTATCTGCATTGGCGCGAATACCCAGTCGCTTGAATCCATCACACCATGCCAGCAGTGTGCCGAGTTCAGCAGTGAGTCCTACCTCTTCTACCGGCAAGAGACCGATATAGACGTTTCCGCTGCTGCCATCGATAGTGATGTCATCACCTTCCTTAACTGTCTGCTCTCCGAAGGTGAACTGTTTCAATTCTTGGTTAATGTTGATTTCTTCAGCACCACAGACGCAGGGCTTGCCCATAGCTCTGGTAACAATAGCCGCATGGGAAGTCAGGCCGCCCTTCTGGGTTAGCACGCCATTTGCAGCAGCGATTCCCTGGATATCATCGGGGCTGGTCTCAGCTCTTACCAGGATTGTGGAAAGGCCCTTATTCGTCATTTGCTGAACAGCGGTGATATCAAAGGCCACTTTACCGCCAACGGCTCCCGGCGCCGCATTAAGTCCCTTTACCAGCACCTTGTACCTGGAGGGATCCTTGAGCTGTTTATGCAGCATACCGCGTATGTCGTTGACGGTAACTCTCATAATCGCTTCCTCCATAGTGAGGGTATTCTCAGCTACCATATCAACGGCAATCTTCACCGCTGCATATCCGCTACGCTTACCATTTCTGGTCTGGAGGAGATAGAGTTTACCTGACTCGATGGTGAACTCTATATCCTGCATATCCCGGAAATATGTCTCGAGCTTTTTACCAAGGCTGTCGAGCTCTTTATAAACGGACGGCATTGCCTGTTTTAGTTTTCCTATCGGTTCTGGAGTTCTTATCCCCGAGACGAGGTCTTCTCCCTGCGCCTCTGATAAGTATTCGCCGAAAAGTCCTTTGGCACCGGTACTGGGGTTACGGGTAAAGACAACCCCGGTGCCCGAAGCATCATCTTTATTTCCATATACCATTGCCTGTACAACGGCGGAAGTTCCCAGTGTCGAACTGATGTTATTCAGGCGGCGGTATTCAATTGCTCGCATACTGTCCCACGACTCGAAAATGCTTTTTATGGCGTTGGTCATTTTCGAGTAATCACCAATGTTTAAGATGGTGTCCATCATACCGGGCATAGACACCGGTGCGGAGGATCTGACGGACACTTCCAGTCCCTCTCCCATTTTCCTGCCCATCTTCTCTTCAAGAATAGAAAGTGCCTCCCTGATTTCCTCCTCGGGCAGTAATTTGGTTTCTCTCCATTGCTTATAGGCATCGATGGAGATGGTAAATCCT
>CAYVML010000342.1:0-1768 GCA_964452475.1 uncultured Dehalococcoidales bacterium | reverse complement strand
GCACTATATATTTTTGTCTGTTCCATGAGACGGCGAGCCAGTGTTTGATTTAAGGGAGGTAATCCTACCGCAATATCCTTAAAATATTCGGTCTGTATGCCACCACATCCGAAAAGGATAACAGGTCCAAAAGTAGGGTCTTTCTTGCTGCCGAGGATAATTTCAAAGTCATATTCTTTAACCATCCTCTGAATAGTAACTCCTTCTATGATGGCTTCGGGATTATTTTTATGGACACGCTCAATAATTCTTCCAAAAGCACTTCTCACTTCTTCTGCCGTTTTTAAATTAAGCTCTACGCCTCCGATGTCTGTCTTATGTGAAATATCAGGAGATAGGATTTTCATTACAACCGGGTAACCTATTTCTGCAGCTATTGTTACTGCTTCCTTAGGTCCCTTTGCAAAGTAAGTATTTGTACAGGGTATTTCATATGTAGTCAGAAATTTCTTCGAATCCTGTTCACTTAATAAATAATGATGCTTCTCTCTTGATCTGCTAATCATAGCTTTGAGATAGTTCTTCGGCGATTCAATATTCAACGGTATATCTTCTGGTGTCTCATATAGCATTTCAAGATTCATTGAATATTGATACATATACAAATATGTCTTAATTGCTTCCTCAGGAAAAGAATATACGGGTATGTTATTTTCATAGAAGAGTTGTCTGGCCTGGGATACCTGTTGATCTCCCATAAAAGCGGTTAGTATAGGTTTTTCAATCTTCTTTACCTGTTTAGTAATGGCTTTGGCTATATCCAGCGATTTACTTCCACCTTGTGGTGTGTATATGACAAGAACAGCATCGATGCCTGTATCTTTAATAGCTGCCATAATAGTTTTAGTATACCGCTGAGCATCTGCGTCTCCAATGATATCTAGCGGGTTTGATTTACTCCAGCAATTAGGCAAGAATGAATTGAGTGTTGAAATTGTTTCATGGCTCAGTTGGGCAAGTTTACCACCTTTACTTATCAAGGCATCTGTAGCCAATACTGCTGGACCACCAGCATTAGTAATGATAGCCAAATTGGGACCTTTAGGGAGCTTGGTTGTATTAAGTATTGACGCACAATTAAATAGGTCTACAATTTCCTCAACACGCACAACCCCAGCCCTAGCAAAAGCTGCTGCGACATGAAGATCCTCCCCGACCATAGCACCAGTATGTGACTTGGCTGCCTCAGCACTTTCTTTGAATTTTCCTGGCTTTATAACTATTATGGGCTTTGATCTGGCAAATCCTCGTGTGGAACTAATAAATTTTCTTGCATTTGATATTGATTCCAAATATATAATAATACTTTTGGTTTCTACATCTTCCCCAAAGAAATCAATTAAATCTCCAAAGTCTATATCCAGCATGGAACCCAAAGAAGCAAAAGCACTAAATCCAATATTCTTACTAATAGCCCAATCTAAAACAGCAGAACCCAATGCCCCACTCTGTGATAGAAAAGCAACATGACCAGCTTTAGGTATTCTCTTGGTAAACGTTGTATTTAAATTACTGATAGGCCTAATAGTTCCCATACAATTGGGACCTAGAATGCGAATGCCATACTTTGTGGATGCTTCTGAGATTTTATTCTCTAGTTTTGCCCCTTCGCTGCCTATCTCCTTAAAACCAGCAGATATGATTATTACTGATTTCACTCCAGCCTTACCAATTTCTTCAACGATATCTGGGACTGTACTGGCAGGGGTAGCAATTAAAGCAAGCTCTGGGATTTCAGGAAGAGCAGTGATTTTCGGGTAACATTTCA
>CAYVML010000341.1:0-1777 GCA_964452475.1 uncultured Dehalococcoidales bacterium | reverse complement strand
GAGGTGTAAACCTTGGCAATATTACTTATGGATACGCTGAGGAATAAGATTATCAAAACCACGGGGACTATCCTGGACCACCAGTTGTTATGATAGGTCATCCTCTCCATAAGTTCAAAGAGAGTAAACCCAATAAAGATAGTGCATAGCATGGTGATATAGATAAGAGCTCGGGTTGGTCCGAAGCCCAGATTTAGAAAATGAAAGACTACGATTAAAGCAGCAATAGTCATCATCGGGCCATACAGTGCCACCAGCCCTGTTTGGTTCTCATTATTGCATATTCTCTTCCACAGGATAGGGAAGGCCGCCAGGGCCAGGATGATATAGATTATGATACCGATATAACGCCTGAAGAATTGCGCGGCAACGCTGTAGGTGTGCTGCGTTCCCGGGCCGACAGTGGCTATCAGGTTTTCTATCGGCGTCGGAGCGCCTTCGGTTACTAGAGTCTGAAGATTACGAATGGTTTCTTCCCAGACATAAAACGATGAGACCCAGGTAATTATCCAGACCAGCAGTAATAGCATCAGTGGAATGTTAGTTCTAAATACAGGGTCAGCATATATGCCCCCTCTTTGGAAACGGAGGAGCTTCTCAGGCAGCCATATTGTTATTAGGACGATGAACAAAACAAGAGCTGGTATGGGGTGGAAGGGAGGGAATAGGAACAGGATGATGACAAACAAAATCTTCCAGGATACTGAACCCGGCATAAAGCTTCTGATGAGAAGATAGAGCCCAAGAGGGAAAAGCATGTTTGCCAGATGATTGGGGCTTGGAGATAAATACCATCCATAAATCAGCGTTGTGCCAGCAATACTGGCTAACATCACCTGCCACTTGTTAGGGAGCACAGACTTAGCAATGAAGTATATAAACACCATTTGCAGCAGGGAGAAAAACACCGGTGTCCACTGATGCCATACTGTCGGATTAACCCCTGAAATTAGAGAAAGCTGTCCTACATAGATATGAGATAGGGGATAAAAATTGGTGGTGCTAACATGCCCTGTAGCCATAGGCCACCATATGATACGACCCAGGTGGGAGCCGGCATCGCCGGTGGCGGCCCAGAGGGCATAGCCTCTTAAAATGTGTAGTGAGAGGATGATGGCATTGCTCAACAGAATTAAGGCTAATCCCAATACCCATAGATTGTTGCCCTCCGATTTGCAATACGCTTGATGGACAGCTATCCCGATTCCACAGGTAATGCTTATAGCCAGGCATACCCAGACTAGGAGAGGCGTTGAATTATAAATGGATACTTCATAACCTGTAGCTGTAGAGTTATGGGCAGTAACTATAGCTACTGAAAGAAGGCCAAAGCACAGGAACGCAACTATCTTTATGATTCTATCCGCTCTCATCTTTAGTAACCTGCTAGCCTGTAGTATAATAGCTTTAAGTTTGGAGAGCAATGTGGATGTAATAATAGTTTGTCATACTGAATTTGGTCATGTGGAAGATAAGGAAGTTATTTTTGAGAAGGACCCTGTAGGTGTGGAGGTTGGTGTGCCCAATTTGGCAAGGGTGGCTGAGAAGTATGGTGCTAAGGTTACCTTTGCTGTATGCCCTGAGGTAGCTCATCGTTTTCCCAGAGAGATAAATCATGAAATTGGACTCCATATTCATCCCGGCTGGTTACCGGTAGAGCATAAAAACTCCAGGACTTGGATTGTCGGTGACCTTTATCTGAAAGAGCACTGCCAGCAATCGGTGAACTCCACTATATTGAGGGACTATTCTTATGATGAGCAGCTAAATATGATAA
>CAYVML010000340.1:0-1812 GCA_964452475.1 uncultured Dehalococcoidales bacterium | reverse complement strand
AGTGTTTTGTGGTTAGTTTTTCTCACGAGCTCTACAATTCTCTCGTCTTTGTAGCGTGTAAGTGAAAAATTGTGTTTTTTCATGTTATTACATTCCTAATGGATTTGCCCCATCCCGCCGAACGTAACTTTGGCTCGATGCGGGTCTTCCGTTCGCTTTCCGAGAATTTATCTACTCCCACTTCAAGGACATCATATTACTCACACGTTTCACTTTCAATTCATGTAACGACTAAAGTACACATTTCGTCACAATGTTCAATGCTTGATATACTGTGATTTAGTAGCATAACTACATACTATAGATCGATACCGTCTATGAACAAAGTCTTGTCATCTAATATTACATTTTCTCGAAAATACTTGATGTATACATGAATTGCTGTGTTTATGCGGATAAAACCCTGCATGTATGCTAATAGAGGATGACCTTGCTCGCAGACAGTGTAGATATAGTCAATGCCTTTTTGCCTAGCTAGATTGTTTATATGTCTTAGTAAAATCCCTAAGTATTGGGGGTGCTTATAACCAATTGGAGTCAGCATTATTTGCTTGAGCAGTCCTCCTGTGCTTGGTATAGTAGGCATAGACTGAAATATATGGGCCAGGTTAATGAATAGCTTTAGAAGACTCATTTTTTTATTCAGTCGTTCAACTGTTATTTTCATTACCTGGCTCCAATCCCAAAAACCAAGGCAGGCAAGTATGTTTCCATTGTTTTCAAGGATAAACAGGTTATTAATATCATAACCTGGAGTTCGAGTTATAAATTGCTGTAGTCCCAGGGCTGATTTCCGCTCATTTAGCTCATAATCCTGCCAGGTCTTATTTATTAAATCAGCTACAATTTGAAGGTCCTCTACTGCGATTGGCCTAATTTTATAATCTGATTCAATAGGCATCTCTTTAAAGACAGCAAGTCCAGGCATGACAAGAGTACAATGCCAATGGAAACCCTCTCGACTTATATAATGCATTGAAGGTTTATTTCCTTCGATAATAAGGGAATAGCCCAGTATGGCACCTTGTTTCCTGAGGTATGCTTCACTGACTTTATGCATCTGTCCGGCTATTCCTCTACCACGATAATCAGGATCGACAAAGGCCTGAAATAGATAGCCGACCTTCTCCTCATTACCATTCACCATAGCATTACGCAGAGCACAGGCTGTTGAGCCAACGATACGGTTTTCTTCAACAGCTACATAGACCATGTAGTCACTATATACTTTGACACGAGCAAAAAAATCAGGAGTATTTACGGTAGATACGATAAGCGTAGTACCCTGGGGGCATCTAGCCTGTAAATGCTGGAGTTCGTCATTATCATGCTGTGTCGCTTCACGAATGTACATTATTATTTAATCATAACCTGCTATATATACAATAATACCAGTTTAGTCAGCTCTCAAATCTTCGTCAACACTAATTCATGTTGAGACCTAATTTCCTGTTCAAAACAGTAATTTAGAGGCCAAATATTATTAAACAAAAAGCCAGATTGTTATCTTCTGCATATTACATCTTTTCGTGCAGGTGTATTAAACGATTCATTGGAACGTGCAGTATCAACATCGAAAATAAGGATGGTGATTTCTTCAGCAGCATTACCGCTTTCGTTTGTAAGCAGCATGTTCTATTGCTACAATTAATATCTGTGGGTGTATAAGGTTAAATGGTCAGGCTAAAAGCTAATTCAAAAGTTCTACCTATTTTAACCTCAGCTCCACCGTGCCCCTGTAGCTCAGGTGGATAGAGCAGCGGTTTCCTAAACCGCGTGTCGGGCGTTCGAGTCGCCCCAGGGGTACCATTT
>CAYVML010000339.1:0-1824 GCA_964452475.1 uncultured Dehalococcoidales bacterium | reverse complement strand
CCTGGCAAAAGCCTTATTTGTGCTACAGCACATTTACGTTTACCAGTAGCCCAAACATAACTTTCATTACTCATTAGTTGTCATCCTCCTTTTTACCAATCTGAGCCTGATGGGGATGCGTATTATTGGGATACACCCTGAGTTTTCTGAACATAGCTGCCCCCAGGCTATTGTGTGGCAGCATTCCTTTGACTGCTATCTCAATAACACGGATAGGATTACGCTCAAACACATTTTCGAATGTCGGTTTCTTCAGCCCCCCAGGATACCCAGAATATCGATAATATATTTTCTGCGTCATTTTCTTTCCGGACACCTTTACCTTGGCAGCATTTACTACTATCACATAATCACCGGTATCGATATGAGGCGTATATATTGATTTATGTTTACCCATGAGCAAGCAAGACACCTGAGTTGCCAGTCTCCCCAAGGTTTTACCCGAGGCGTCAATCATATGCCACTCACGTACAATATCCTTGGCACTAGGAGAATATGTTTTCAATTTTGCCCTCCGAGAGGTTTAGCATAATTAACCCTTGTCAGACATAGCCCATGAGCTGGAGCCACTGGTCTAGCTAAACCTACATATTTTGCTTCCAAGATATCATGAAAATCACCAAGGCTAACTTTGCTCAATCCCAAGCTAGTCAGAAGGCCAACTGTACTACGCACCTGATGTGGCAGAAAAGAATTTGCCTTCATCTCAATAACAACAAGATCTTCCGATCGATTAACCTTAGCATCATAAACATAACGCATTGTACTTTTACCTTCTTCAATGGAAGGACAGAACGATATAAAATCGTGCCCACCTTTAAGAAGCTGGCATGCCTTACTCATAACTTCGATATTCAATTTATTCGGTATAAACCAAGCAAGCATCTCATAGAACGGGGACCTGCCATCCCTATTCAATATATGATAGCAATACTCTCTACTCAAAGCATCCCTTCTTACATTAAACTCTGCGCTTGTTTCATAGGCTGCTTTGACAGCTATATCTCTAGGTAAGTAATAATTTAAACCTCTGACAAACGTCTCTGTGTCAAATTTCTTCTGCGTCCAAAAGCTTACCACTTGCCCCCTAGCATGTACTCCAGCATCAGTCCTACTAGCCGCTACTATTCTACTGGTCTCCCCACAAAGCTTCCCCAGCGCTCGTTCGATTTCTCCCTGGACTGTAAGCACCTCAACCTGCCACTGGGAACCATGATACCGTGTACCATTATATTCTACAACTAAAGCGAACTTTGCAGGATCCACTATTTAACCAGTTCGATTTGAGCCATAGCAGCATTATCGCCCTGCCGAGGCCCCAACTTCACCATACGAGTATATCCACCTGCTCGATCACTATACATTGGTGCTATCTCTTCGAATAGCTTATCAACTACCCTATGATCAGTACTGAAAGCTAAAGCTCTACGCCGAGACGGGAGTGTACCTTCTTTTCCCAAAGTAATCATCCTCTCGGTCAAGCCGCGGATTTCTTTAGCTTTGGCTTCGGTAGTGATAATTTTACCGTGAGATAAAAGAGCAGTTACCAAGTTTCGATAAAGGGCCCATCGATGGTTTGCATATCTACTCAGCTTCCGCCCCGCAATGTGATGCCTCATTTTATCTCCCTTTTCTTTGTTTTAACAGGAATGACATAACCTAAGTTCGCCAGCAATGCTTCTACTTCGCTCCGAGACTTTGCCCCAAGACCAGGGAGTGGAGGCAACCCATCTTGAGCAAGTTCCACAAGCTGTCCAAAATTTGAAACACCACCTCTTCTCAAGCTATTGTAAGCACGAACAGACAAATCAAGTTCTTCAATAG
>CAYVML010000338.1:0-1835 GCA_964452475.1 uncultured Dehalococcoidales bacterium | reverse complement strand
ATTCCTGGCCAAGGTTTATTGATAACCAACCATCCACCTTCATTAGTATCAGCTGGGCTGCCATCTTCCCGGAGTATTTGCAATTCAATACCAGGGAAGGGAACTGTAGCAGAACCCGGTTTAAGAGGTATTGCACCCGGGAGTGGAGTAATAACAAATCCACCCGTTTCTGTCTGCCACCAGGTATCTAAGACGGGGCAGCTTCCCTTTCCTATGGTAGTGTGATACCACATCCATACTTCAGGGTTAATTGGCTCGCCAACTGTGCCCAGTATACGAAGTGAAGATAAATCGCGACTAAGCGGCCATTTGTCACCTTCGCGCAGAAGATCTCTAAGAGCAGTTGGTGCCGTATAAAAGATACTAATCTTGTATTTTTCAATAATCTGCCAAAACCTGTCAGGCTGAGGAAACGAAGGGACTCCTTCATATATGACTGTTGTAGCGCCAGCCGCAAGTGGACCATAAACAATATAGCTATGTCCTGTTACCCAACCAATGTCAGCAGTACACCAATAAATATCTTTATCCTTATAATCAAACACCCATTTGAAAGTCTGCAACGTGTATAAAAGATACCCGGCTTGTGTATGCAGTACCCCCTTAGGTTTTCCTGTACTTCCACTGGTATATAGAATAAATAGTGGGTCCTCTGCATCCATAATTGCTGGCTCACATTCAGACTGGATGTCTTTTGCCGCTATTTGTTCATGCCACCATATATCTCGTCCTTCTTTCATAGTAACCTTATTGTCACATCTATTTACAACAATAGCCTTTTCCACAGTTGGGCATTGTTCCATGGCATTATCTGCTTTCGATTTGCTGTGAATTCTTCTTCCATTACGGTAATAACCATCACTGCAAATAAGAATTTTAGAACCACAGTCAATAATCCTATCTCGCAGTGCCTCGGCACTAAAACCTCCAAAAACTACACTATGAATAGCACCGATTCTGGCACAAGCCAGCAGTGAAATAACTAATTCAGGAATCATAGGCAGGTAAATTGAAACACGGTCACCTTTGTTAATTCCCATTTTTCGGAGTACATTCGCAAACTTGCAGACTTCAGCATGGAGTTCTTGATAAGTATATGTTTTGTTCTGTCCTTCCGGTTCACCTTCCCAAATAAGGGCAACTTTATTCCTATTTGCAGTTTTCAGATGACGATCAAGGCAGTTATAGCATACATTGATTTTGCCATTTACAAACCACTGATGTTTCGCATTGGCGAAATCATCAACTAACACTTTATCCCATTTTTTATACCAATGGAGTTGCTCAGCTAATTTCGCCCAAAATTTCTCAGGGTCGGAGATAGAGTTATTATAAATGCGCTTATATTCTTCAATACTCTTAATATAAGCTGTTTTACTTATACATTTTGGAGGAGGAAATACACGGTTTTCTTCCATCATAGAGAACATTCCCTTTTCTTCTGCCATAAATACCTCCAATATAGTATAGTATTTAGAATTTGGAATAGAACTACAAGCCAGTCCTGAATATAGTAACACAGGAGCTTGTAGCTATACAAAAGAAGTCTGTTGAGAGCCATTCATTAATACAATAGCTTAGACTAGATATTTAGCATAGCTTGCCTTTCAATGATAAAATAGAATTGTGGCATTAAAATAATAAAGGGGTAACCTGATGCAAAGATTACAAGCCTTTTTCAGCCCGAAAAGCGTGGCAATAATAGGAGCTACCGATAAAGAAGAATCGATAGGTAAAACGATCCTTGAGAATTTGTTATTAGCCAAAGATAATATATCAATATATCCTATTAATCTCCATCGTGAAAAAGTGCTCGATATGAAATGTTACCCGAA
>CAYVML010000337.1:0-1848 GCA_964452475.1 uncultured Dehalococcoidales bacterium | reverse complement strand
AGTCGATATCACGAGTGCTGCAGAAAAAGCGTATCTTTGCTTTCGGCTCAATTTTGGCTATTTCTTCTGCCACAGCAATGGCAGGGTAAATATGACCCCCCGTTCCGCCACCTGCAAAAAAAAAGCACTTATCGCCCATTTAGCCAGACTCCTGTATGATTGCGCATTGAGAGTCTGCCCGAATTCGACGATAAATGCAAGTGCTTTTTCCTAACCTTGAGACAAATAAACGCTCCTCATTGTGAGCAGTCCGTCAGTATATGTTATCTTTTATCTTCAAGCCAGTGGTAAGCTAATATCGCAAAGTCATAGAAATTTACGATACTATCGTGGTTAATATCGCCGGCAGGATGAGTTCGTAAAAATGGATACGTCTGATTCTCGCCCATATTCCACACTTCTATAAAGTCCCAGCCAGCATCTGTAAAAGTGCTTTCCGCCAGCATCTGGGCTGTGGTTTTACCTTCTCCACCGTCACTGGTTGACAGGCCACTTGTCTGGATATCCCAAAAAGAAGACAAAACCGTCCCATCATTTTTTCCTACTAGACCACCAGTGTAGTTATTTCCATCAACAATCCCGGTTGCATAACAACTCGAAATCGTACCAAGATTGATTCCAACCAGCCCACCTATGTCATAGTGGTCTCCCGAAGTAGTACATTTGGAATAGCAATTGGAAATCACACTATTATCAACATTCACTCCAACCATTCCCCCAATACCATTGTCTCCTGTAATGCTCCCTTCTGAAAAGCATTTTTCTATCGTTCCATAATAATTTTCTCCCACAAATCCGCCTGAGTAATAACCTCCAGAAACAACATTGCTACTCAGAGTATAGCAGCGAATAACAGCTCCTCTATTTAATCCTATAAATCCACCGACAAATGAATCACCAGAAACATCACCACCCTTCACATAGCAATCAGTAATGGTTCCACTATCTACATAGCCAACTAAAGAACCAATACAAACCCCTGTTCCCCCATCGATATTGGGGTCGATTAAACCCAAATCTTTAATCTCCGCATTCTCTCCGATAATTCCGAAAAGTCCTATGTTATTTATCCCTATGGAGCTATATGTAAAGCTGGAAATAGTGTGGCCGCACCCATCAAAAACACCTGTGAACAGTTTATAAGAATGTTCATCAAAGAAGTATCCGATGATATTGAACTGGTTACCAGTGTAATCAGCCAAGTTGATGTCGGCGACCATTAGAAAGTGCTTATCCCAGTCATCCTCATGATTGCCGATGTCGTTTAGGTCTTCAGCGGTTGCGATTAGATACGGGTCGTTTGGCTCGCCCGTACCACCGCTATATTTGGCCTCGCCCGGAACCAACAAGGTCGCTGCTGGTGCTGACACCACGGTGACCAACAGGATAATAAGATTTAGGAAAATTATCTTTTTCATTTCCCTGTCCTTTCAATAATTTATGATAAATATATTATGACGGCACAGGCAACGCACCTGTAACCGATTTACATAAACCAAATTTAATTTTGGGTTTTCTGACATTTTCCACTTCAGCTTTGAGTGTTACCTCATCTAATAAGGATGCGCAAAATAGCACTTCTGTTCCCTAAATCTTATCTTTCTCTTCCGGCAAGCAGTGAGAACGAAGGATTAGTAAATCAAAAAAACCATTCATTGTTAGAGGCAGGAATGAAAGAATTCTAAAAAATTTACGCAAAAGAAGTATCAGAAATGGTGTTAATCAGCGCAGCGCATGCAGGTGTTGACAATTTCAGGTGATGTAGTCAATCAAGATTCGAGGACATTTTCCACTTGAGCCGGCTTTGCAGGTAGTTGTTTGGCGATATTTAACAGCACACCGACCGCG
>CAYVML010000336.1:0-1852 GCA_964452475.1 uncultured Dehalococcoidales bacterium | reverse complement strand
GAGGCTGGTCAGGGTAGGATTCTTCAAGTCACCTGTTATCTCGGCAACCTTATCTCCGCTGGTGTCGTAGATTTTCAAGGCATAAGCAAAGGAAGGCGGACCGAGCAGGCTGTAAACAATATCCCTAGTTTTGGAAACATAAACCGCAAGGTCATAAACAATATCTCTAGTTTTGCTGATATAAGCAAAGATGTCATAGACGATGTCGCGTTCTTTTGAAATATATGCTACTAAATCATAGACAATATCCCTAATTTTCGCTATGAGAGTAAAAGCTGCTGCAGTAGAGTAGGCAGATTGGAAGTGAGTATTTACTGCTCTCACACGCCACTCAATTGTGTCCCCCTCACTGATAGCCTTAGTCGAAGACTGAGTGGCATCTTCAGCTGTAGTTTCGTGGGTTATCCAGCCACCACTATTTAAGTCATATTCTACCTCGAAACCCGTTTCGTTATTAGAGTTGTCGGTCCAGGTGCAATATGACTCATTGGTTGGTTGATATGCTCCTGCGCAATCACTCGGAGCAGTTGGTGCTACTTCCTCAATCTGAAACTCATAAACTGCGGGAGAATGACCAACATTTTCTCCAGGAGGATTTTTACATCTAATACGAGCTGCTGTAACAGAGCCAGGGGTAAATGTTTTCTCACTGTATTGGTTAGCAGCCAAGTATCCTTCATAGACATTGACCCAACCACCATCTCTATAAACATCGATGTCCATAAGGTAGTAGGGAGAAATAAATGAACCAGCTACATAAATCTGTATTTTTCCACTTTGAAGCGCAGCTATATTAAGCTGAAGGAAATTTCCATAGCCGCCTGTAGGAATAGTATTCTTATCACAAGTGGCTCCCGTTCCAGTATTACCATCGTAAATCAGGGTTTCATTTGACCAGCCGCCACCGTCGTTATAACTTGTAGGAGAATACCAACTCATCTATTTTTACTCCTTTAGGTAGTCGTTCCTTTGAGTTTCAAAGTTGCTGTAATTGAAGCATCAGGACTTTCACCCGCAGGTATAGTCAACTTCAACCAAATGCCAATTGCCTCTCCTACTGCCAATGCCCCACCAGGCACAGCATGAGCAGTTCCTTCTGAGTTATGTTCGGCGAAGGAATAGCCGTCTGGCGCAGTAATTCGGTTAGTTGAGGTATCAATACCATCAACTGAGCCCTCCAAATCTAAAGTAATATAGTCATGCTCGTCTGCACTCATCCAGATAACAGCATTGCTCAAAGTGGTAGCCTCGTTAGTGTTTTTAAAAAATACCTTGCGGTAGACAGTTCTGGTAGCCCCCCCTGATTCGTTGGAATAGCAATCTATAAATACTTCGTCAAGAGCCCCAGTTATCTCAGACCCAGCGTCTATAGCACCCCCATTGCTACTGGTATCATCATTGGGATTAGCCGCCGCATTGTAAATCTTTAAATCTGTATCTACTACGCTCATTTTTGCCTCCTTATAACCATCTTTTTCTGAAAACAAAACTGCAATCGTTAGTCCCTGGCGTGCCCGTCAAAGTCACGGTTATATTATTAGTCCCTGAAGCTAATTTAATAAAACTTCCAGTAAAATGAGCCATATCCGAAGAACCATTAAGTTCTACTGTTCCTTCCTGGAAGTCGAATTCTATCACGTCACCATTCTCGATATTTGCGGCTGGCTCGTACTCAAAATACTTCCCCCCGTCCTCAGCATTGGCTATTCTGACCTTTGAAAAGTTTGCCGCTGCGCCTGCCGTCCAGGTGATAACTGGGAAAGTTTCAATATCGCCATCATTGGCTACGGTAAAGTCTTCTGGGCTCTCGTCAACCGTGTTGCTGTCGGTGGTCTCATCCTTGTAATAGCGG
>CAYVML010000335.1:0-1865 GCA_964452475.1 uncultured Dehalococcoidales bacterium | reverse complement strand
AATATTCCCCCAGGCAGCTATACTATAAGGTTCTCCCACTGGGATTATGAAACAGTAGAATATTAATAGGCGCAAAATGATAGAGCTTAGCGAAGGCGAAGTACAAGAGTTAAATGTTGCACTGCTTCCCATTGTAACTGGAGAAGCTTTGCTGGTTCATGATGTCTTTATAACATCTGATTACGACCCTCCCAGTGCTGCTACTGACTATATTCATGCCTTGATTACAAATACTAGATCAATCGCAGTAACAGGTAAGATTTTCGCTCGTCGTTGGGAATCTTGGATGGATGAATATGAGGATGCCTCGCTACGAAGACAAACCATAACTGTAAATCCTGGAGAAACGATTGAGTACCATGAGGATATCCATGGCAATGATTATACTCAGCATGACTGTCTTTGGTGGCTGACCAGCGATTGGTCAGCAGAGCCACTAACCCCAATGATTCCAATTCAATCTGGTTTCCACTTAACTACTAATGACCCGAAGGCACAGGCTTATGCCCTTGATGTGGGCAGAGATTATGCCGTTATCAGATATGCACAGTGGGGCGTATGTAATAAGTGGGAATACAAGTTATATACTCCTCCACAATCACCATGGGAGCAAAGGTTAGATGGCCTCTGGCGAACAGATCGAGCTTACTGTGGGTTTTGGTTCATTCCTGGACTATTACCAGGGCGTCTCTATGAAGCCCACTGTAAGGGAGGTACAACCGCTAATCGCGAGGACTGGATACAGTTCAATACTTTAATATAGAAAGGAGGTATAAAATGCCACGAATATTCGCACCACAAATCGCAGCATTGAATCAAAAAGAAAAGACATGGCAAGCCATCAACGTGATACAGGCTAATCCCGACGTAGCATTCGGCAGTTGTCAGATCGTCGATGAAACCACGGGAATAGATTATATTTGCCGTCCAGGCGGAAGTTGCCCTTTCCCAGTTGATATCCCCTTCGGTCACGAAGTCACAGCGAGCTTCCTGATGGAGAACAGTGGAGATATTGCTATCGACGTTTTCATCTATATTGAGATTATAGACCCTGATGGATTGGTAAGGTGCTCAGAGTGGAATCCCAGCGGTAGCATACCGAATACAATCAATCCTGGTGTTGGTTATTACAGCAAAAATTGTGGCCCCGTTTCACTCGATAAGACAGGACTCTGGTTAGTTTACGGACGCATAGAGTATGAAATAGCATGATGGTGAAGGAACTTTTTATAGGAATGCCCGCCGGTGCCATAACTCAGGAGCCTTCCATAAAAGAGAAAATATGGAATGCGATTAATGTTACTGGAGCAGTAGGTGCCATCAAGGGCAATGTATACGACAAGGAAACCAAAGAACCCATCGAAGGTGTAGTGGTATCTTTCCAAACATATTCAGACTACACGGACCTGGAAGGCTACTATGAGATCACAGAAATCCCCGCCGGTACCCACACGTTCACCTTCACCAAAGGCGGATACTATATAGCGGAGAGGGATGCAGTAATAAATGAAGGTGAGTGGACCATTCTCGACGTTGAGCTGACCCCTGGAGAGGGCCCAGAACCCTCCGGCTTTCCCTGGCTGTGGCTAGGGCTAGGTGCTGCCGCTGCAGTCGGTATTGCCGCCATAGCAAAGAGTCAAAAGCCCAGTTAGGCTTTATCCTCTTCCAAAATCTCACTCTTTACACTATGCAAGGCTTTGCTAACTTTTCCAATTGAATATAATGAAAATCCGCATATTAATATGACTATAAAACCAAAGCCTGCAACCACAAATGGAAGAGTATCTGCCTTCCAAAAGAGACCATTGGGCATCTCTTTCGCCGCCGTCACCAAGCCCCAACTCCATGCCGCTAATATAAATGCA
>CAYVML010000334.1:0-1867 GCA_964452475.1 uncultured Dehalococcoidales bacterium | reverse complement strand
GGAGCAAAGGTATCGTGGGAACAACTTCCATTCGAACAAGATGCTCTTAATAGAGCCATGGATATGCTGTGGCAAAGCGAAGCTACAAGAAATCCAAGGATGATAATCAATCAGCTAGCCAATCTACAAGTAACAGCATATCATAAGGCAAAAGAAGATAATAAGTATTTAACTATGGATGTTGATTTTGTGAATTCTACAATGAAGTTATAAGGAAGGTTCTAAATGAAGAGATTTGGGTTATATCCGGAACTTCCCACATTTGAAGATTCATTATTATGCGGTTCCGAAAATGGTGAGCCAAAGGAATGGATCTTAATTGGTAAACTGTCAGAATATGGAAAGCAGTATCCCGTGCATTTTGACATTACTAAGGAAAAGGTAATTGCTATTTTCGGTAAGCGGGGTCAAGGGAAATCTTATACTTTAGGATCATTTATTGAAGGTCTTTGTACCTCTGAAAAGGAAACACAGATATCTAGCATTAGTAAAAATCGTGGCGTGCTTGTTTTTGATACCTTGAATATATTCCAATGGACGAATGTCTCTGTAAATGCAGCAGCAGATCAGTCTGCGGAAATGAAGAGTCAAGCAGCATTACTCAAAGCATGGTCATTGCCCGAAATCTCACTGGATGTAGATATTTGGGTACCTGCTGGCTATCGTTATGATATGTATCCGGATCTATATAGGGACTTATACATCCATGTGCCCGACTTAACAGTAGACGATTGGGGTTCTCTGCTTGAGATTGATATTATTCGAGATATTAAAGGACAATTTCTTTCGGAGATCTTCAACAAAGTAGTTAACAACGGTTGGACTGACAATAACGGAGTCGAGCATTCACCAAACTTTGAATATTCCATCAGCGATTTGGTTGATTGTATCCGAAATGACAATGATATTGAGGAATATCGTTCTGATACAAGGCGAGCAATCTTACAGCAATTACTTGCGTATTCGAAACATCCCATCTTTTCAGAATCAGGTACCCCCTTAAAGGAATTGATAAAACCTGGGCGAGCCTCGGTTATTCTGCTAAATCTTTTACCAGAAGACCTCCGAGGAGTATTGGTTTCAATACTGATTCGACGTCTTCTAAAAGAAAGGGCGGAGGCTTCAGAAATTGCGAAAGACTTGATGATCAATCCAGATGTGTCTGTAGAACAAAGAGCGAAAATGAAGAAGCTGGTTGAGGAATCAGTTCCGAAAACTTCGGTAGTGATCGACGAAGCCCAGAATCTAATACCGTCTAGTGGCTTTACATCAGCTACGAGAAACATCACAAAATTCGTAAAGGAGGGCAGGAATTTCGGGCTGTCTTTTATCGTTACTACACAACAGCCCAGGGCACTTGATGTCAACATTTTATCACAGGTAGAAACCTTCATAGTTCACAAGTTAGCTTCCCAGACTGACATTGAACATATCCTATCTAATCTAAAGTCTCCGCTACCTTCGGAAATAAAAGATGGAAATTCTACGATTTCAGCTAAGGAATTAATTCGAGATATTGGCATTGGGCAAGCACTAGTTTCAGATACAAATACGGATAGGGCTTTTATGATGGAAATAAGACCTCGAGTTTCCGCACATGGGGGGTTTGAAGCTTAGTTATGGCCATTCGCTGGTTAAAGAATTCTCGACAATCAATGCAAAGGTTAGGATTCCTGAACGCCATCGTAATCTATCATAATAAGGCAAGGAATGCTAAACAAATGTCTATGTTTATATCCAGCGAGCTAGAGAAGAAGACCTTCAAAATCGCATTTAAGGAATCATATTGTAACTGGCCTGTTCCGGTATCCGGTGTCAATAACCACTATCTTTGATCCACCCCTCACCACATACTTTGACCCACCCG
>CAYVML010000333.1:0-1873 GCA_964452475.1 uncultured Dehalococcoidales bacterium | reverse complement strand
ATCCGCATGACCCAGGAGGATGGACACATGGCATGGAGCAGTCCGATATACCTGATAGATAACACAAAGGAGAAATAGCTATTTTCAGGAGTAAGAAGATGGGAAATAGTACACTGGGAATCGATGCTATAGTCGAAAGTGCTGCCACCATCAAAGCAGCTGAGATACCCGATCGAGCCATTCAAAAAGCAATCGACCTGTTTGTCGATACCGTAGGTTGCATATTTGCAGGAAGCACTGCAGATAGTGTTAGTGAGTTAAAAAAAACCGTATTATATTGGAGCTCTTCACCACAGGCAACCATACTTGTTTCTGGCGAGAAAACGAGCGCTCCTTATGCTGCGCTAATAAACTCAGTTATGGGCCACTCACGTGATTTTGACGATGCTCACGACCTCGCCGCCAACCATGGTTCCGTCGTTATGGTTCCAGCCTTATTGGCTACTGCTGAGACATGCAGCCTAATAAATAAAACGGCTGCTGTGAACCCTTTCCGACAGAACCAGGTAAGTGGAAAAGAATTTATCGCTGCTCTTGCTATCGGATTAGAAGTAACAAACCGGCTGGCAATGGCCTTTGCTCCATATCTGCATGCAGGCTGGCTGCCAACTACTCTATGGGGACCGTTTGGAGCTGCAGCCGCATGTGGCAGGCTCCTTCTTCTGGGTAAAGAACAAATGCATCATGCCTTTGGACTCGCTTACTCTCAAATACATGGAAATCGACAGGCCTTGATTGATGGAGTTCTTGCAAAACGTATGCAACCCGGTTTTAGCGCAAGCGCCGGTTTGCAATCAGCATTTTTTGCCGCCAGCGGCATTACTGCAGCTAAAAATATCATCAGTGGCGATTTCGGCATCCCCATTCTCTATACCGGAGGAAAGATAGACGCAGAGTATATAAATACAGGTCTTGGCTTATTTGAAGAGACTATGAATATCAGTATCAAACCATATCCTTCCTGTCGTTGCACACATTCAGTGGCTGACGCTGTCCTGGATATCCAAAAGCGCTACTTGGTATCCTGGAAGGATATTGAGAATGGCATCATTTATTTACCACCTAACTCCATGGCGCAAATCGGACAACCTTTCGCTATAAGAAACAATCCTACGGTAGATGCCCAGTTCAGCGCCCAGTATGTCGCCGCTCTTACCTTCATCCATGGTAAACCACGGATAGCTGATTTCGAAGCACAAAAGATTATATCTCGCCAGGAAGTTGTTCAGTTAGCCCGTCTTTTCACACCAGTGGAATTTGAAGAAGATACTGTAGGGATAGGTCTGGCTGAACTGGAAATTTCCCTGAAGAATGGCCAGGTTCTCCATACTCGAATAGAAAAGGTAAAGGGAAGTCCTTTTAATCCGTTATCAATAAAAGAGCAAGAGTCAAAGTTCTTTGACTGCCTCGATAGTTCCGGTAAAATATATTCCTGGGAGGAGAAAAAAAAGTTACTCAGTACTGTTAGGGCTATTACGGACTTCGATGATATGGCACAATTTGTCGACTCAATACAGAAACAAATTGCATAATAGGAAAGCCATAAAAGCCTTTAGCAACTACCATGATATACACAAAGCTCAGGTAAATAAATTGTTGCTTTATCCAGATTAAACGGATCACGAAGAAATCAAAGGGGGGAAGGTCTCAATTAAGTCCTTCCCCCCTCCCTTTTATATGTTTTATCTAGAACTAATGCCTAATATTCGGGATATCCGCCACCTCCGCCCGGAGGCATTGCAGGTGTCTTTTCCTTCTCAGGAATATCGGTTACCAGCGCTTCTGTGGTCAGAATCATGTTGGCTATGCTGGCACCATTTTGCAGGGCAGACCTGGTGACTTTCAGAGGATCAACGATTCCTCGCTTCACCAT
>CAYVML010000332.1:0-1889 GCA_964452475.1 uncultured Dehalococcoidales bacterium | reverse complement strand
AGGAGGTAAAAATGAAAAAGCAGATAGCAGTTATCGGACAGGGACAATTCGGGACGGCTGTTGCCATAACCACAACAAACATGGGACATGATGTGCTTGCTATAGACCTGAACGAAAGAAAAATTCAACAGGTCTCGTCACAGGTAACCCATGCTGTTCAGGCAGATGCAACTAATGAGGCAGTACTTAAAGAACTGGGTATTGGTAATTTTGACATAGCTGTCATTAGTATGAGTTCAAAAATAGAAACCAATATACTGGCCACAATTCTAACTAAGAAATTGGGCGTTCCCTACGTAATTTCCAGAGCCGAGACTGAACTACACGGTAGCATCCTGGAGAAAATCGGTGCTGACAGGATTGTCTATCCTGAATGGGAAACAGGAATTAGATTAGCCCAGGGAGTTTCCCTGGTTAGCGTAGAAGACTACATGCCTTTGACTAAAAACTACGGAATAATAAAGCTTAAGGCACCACAATATCTTACCGGACGGAAGTTATCTGAATTAGGTCTTGGTTATAAAGGTAAGTGGCAAATTGCGGTTTTCTTAATTCAACGTGATGAAGAAATCATAATGAATCCACGTCAAAGCGAGGTAATAAAAGAAAACGATATTATGATACTGGCTGGTAGTCATGATGACATGGAAAAATTTTTAGCCGAAGCAAAAAAGAATGGAAATAAGGAGTAAGGAGCTTCAATCTACTTTGCTTATTTCATCTTACAAATTTAGAACCACCTTCGCTTCCTAAAGAATACAATCAAACACGAAGTCACCAGTATCATCACACACCAGATACCGAGGTACCCATACCTCCATTGAAGCTCCGGTATATTGATAAAGTTCATCCCGTAAACACCAACGATGAACGTAAGTGGTATAAATATGGCTGCAAAAATCGTTAGTACTTTCATTACTTCATTCGTTTTGTTACTCATATTTGACAGGTATATATCCAGCATGCCTGTAATTATATCCCTTGAGCTTTCAATGTTATCGATAATCTGAATGGTATGATCGTAGACGTCACGTAAATATACTCTGGTGGACTTATTTATTATAGTCGACTCGTATCGTTCAAAACTGCTGATTACTTCTCGCAAAGGCCAGACCGACTTTCGTAAAATTATCATATCTTTCTTTAGTCCATGAATAAGTTGTACTGTTTCTCGCGTAGGGTTTGATACGAGAATCTGTTCCACAACTTCTACTCTTTCACTTACCGCTTCAAGGACGGAAAAATAGTTATCGACCACGGTATCCAGCAAGGTATAAGCCAGGTAGTCAGCACCAGCCTTTCTAATACGACCCTTGCCCTTTCTGATTCTGTCTCTAACCGGATTAAAGACATCCCCTTCACGCTCCTGAAATGAAATTACGAAGTTAGAACCAAAAGCCAGACTGATCTGCTCTGTCTCAATCTCTGCACTGTTTCCAACGCAGTTATAGAGCATTTTCATAACAAAGAATATATAATCATCATTATCTTCTATCTTGGGTCGTTGATCAGTATTGATGATGTCTTCCAGCGTAAGTGGATGCAGGTTAAAATGTTTGCCAATCTTTCCTATTGTATCGGCTTCATGCAAACCATCTATATTTATCCAGGTGACTGAAGGGCTGTCTCTGAAGGGGAAACATTCTTCTATGCTTTTAATCTCCTTCTCCTCGAAGTGTTCCTCGTTGTAATCGATAACTGTAATTCTCACCTTTTCCATCTTTTGTTCGCCGATGTGCATCAATGTTCCCGGTGGAAGCCCTATTACTTGAGACTTTTTTATTGTTTTTAACATAATTACAGCCTCCTTCTTTTACACCATATATATATTAATCTCAGGGAGCAAGCTCTTCAAGGATTCTGATTATCATGCTTAAAGTCTTAGCTTG
>CAYVML010000331.1:0-1891 GCA_964452475.1 uncultured Dehalococcoidales bacterium | reverse complement strand
TTTATTTCTTTACTAAACATACCACAGGTGTTACCTATGTATCTCAGCCTCCGCAGATGTCAATGACCTACTACCAGTAAAGGCGGCAAGTCTAACTTTACTCAGTCTAACATTATTGTTGGACTGGTTTGGGGAGTGGGCAGAACACAGATAGTTGTTATGCTTAAATACAAATTTAAACCGCTCAGAAATTTAAAAAATCGCATTATCAACTGTCCAAGAAATGGGGCAAGTCCATATATTTTATAGATATGCCTGTAGATTGAAATGAAACATTTAACTATGAAAGTAGCCGAAAAGTTGCCTTGATAAAGTGGGCGTAAAAATAGAGAGGATTTAGGTTAACATTTCAAGACATGGGGGTAATTCTAATAGATGATTGTTGATTGCTATTATAATATGCACTCTGGGTACTGCAGGCATATTTTTCTCAGTGAGTAAATAGAGATATATTAGCAGGCATAGAACAGGTCACCAGCCACTCTCTGGTGTTCACATGGATTGAGTCTGATGTCTTTCCTTGCTTCGGTATCAAGTTAGCTAAAAAGATTGGGATAGAGAGATTTTCTTGATATGCTACTTAATTCGCATTTAGCATTAACTTAATGAATGGTACAACTACTAGGAGCAGATAGACATAACTTTTCGAGAATACAAGTAGTCTTGCTAAGCATAATTTCAGCGAGGATTTTTATTCTATGATGCTTGTAATAGCAGCATACAATTGATATTTTTTGATAAGCTTATTGGGTCCGAGTATATCCCAGGAATTATTATTGAAGAAACGATTCATATAGTTGTTCATTCTAGTTTCAGAATAACCAATAAATGTGGTAAATGTAATACCTTGTAAAACACTAGGATTAGCAATTAGCTTCTCAAGTTTTTCTATCTGTTTTGGATAGCTTTTGGTTTTGTTAGAATCTTGCATGCTTACAAATGACTTTAATTCGAAGACAATATCACCCTGTTGATCTTTTACGCAAAGATCTGCCTTGTCTCTTGAGTTAGGATAAGTATATTCAGTTATGATGGAATCAGATGGATATTGAAGATCCCATAGTACTGGCATTATTTCCACACGAAACCAGGATTCAAAAGCTGCCTGTTTAGTACATACAAAGGGAGCTGATTTGCAGTAGGCTATGTGATTTGAAATGTTCTCAAATAGTACTTTGATATCTATCATTTTATCTCCTTATGCTAGGTTAATATCTTTATTAACCATATCATAGGTGTTACCTATGTATCTCAGCCTCCGCAGTCTTTCTGAAAAGGTGAGGTCGGATGTCAATAATGGACACCAAGCTTATCATGCTGCCAGTAATACGGCATAGTATTTTTGGGCATAAACGGCAGGTGATAGAAATCCCAATTTAGCCTGTAAACGCTGCCGGTTATAGAAGATCTCAATATACTCGGTAATCTCTCGCATGGCTTCCAGTCGGCTACTGTAATGACGGTGGTGAATAAGCTCCTGCTTGAGCGTACCCCAGAAACTCTCCATGGGCGCATTATCAAAACAGTTCCCTGTCCCACTCATGGATACCTGTAAGCCAAACTTATCCAGTATCCGGCGGTATTCATCGGAGCAATACTGACTACCGCGGTCAGAGTGGTGTAGGAGTCCATTAGCTGGACATTTGGCTTCCACAGCCCGGAACAAAGACTGACTAACCAGATTCCCGGTCAATCTTTCTCCCATGGCATAGCCTACGATCTCATTATTAAAAAGGTCCTTGTGGCCGGCCAGATACAGCCAGCCTTCATCGGTAGGCACATAGGTAATGTCACTCACCCATACTCGGTTCGGCTGGTAAACCTGAAATTGCTGGCCTAATAAGTTATCAGCTACTGAAAAACTATGCCGGGAGTTAGTGGGCACCTTGAA
>CAYVML010000330.1:0-1894 GCA_964452475.1 uncultured Dehalococcoidales bacterium | reverse complement strand
GCCTACCTGCAAATCCTCTGCTTCCTCTATCATTCCCTCTGGAAAAAGGTCATCAGGTGCTACTTCGTCGGCATCGGGCAGCATAATGCCTGCTGAATGAAACCGGCTGGACTGCATCAGCTCGGTGATAGTGCCGGCCATATCCAGCGAAAGGACGTAAACCGTTTTACCCACACCTCCGGGATTTGCCCGCTGCGGAACCAACTGCAGCAGTAGCGGCACCATGGCGATATGACCACAGAGTGACTTGACCAGCTTTATCCCTGCGTTGACATTGCAGATACTGTGGTAGCTCGAGGTATCAAGCTGCCATATACCCAGCCCCGGTACATCTGGCAACATAAACTGGAGGTTCATCACACGGCGGCAGCGTCCACTGGCATAGGCAGCACAGCTATCGGGATTACAGTTGATTTCCTTCAATTCGGTACGCTGTGAATACTTACTTGCCAGGTGGCCGGTGTACTTATCTACCATAGCTGAGGCGTTTTCGCCATCTCCCTTACAAACCAGTCCATGTGACCGCGAATAACAACGGTAATACTGGGATGCCCATTTCTCTTCCTCTTCTGAGGGAAACATGATAGGAAGCTCCCTGGGCTTCTCTCCGAATAGCTCCTTCACCACCTCCGGGCAGACGAAATAGTCAACCGGTTGCGGAAAGGAACTCCGGTTATCCTCTACCATTACTCCCAGCCTGACCTTGCCCAGGCGAGGTAGTCTAACCCTGTCTGATATTCCTTTAATCGGCATGCTCTATTCCTCCTTTCGTCCTTACCAATCCTGCCATGGTTGGAAATAGACGTAATGATTTTTACCCGGCAGCTGGTTATCAGTTTTAGCCTGCTGTCTATCGACTCCTCACTCAGCACAATCATGTCCACCTGCCAGTGAAATATGTGGATTTCTAAATAACTGAAGCAATGCATAACGAATCAACTCCGAGGCATTGAAGCCACTGGACTCGACCAGCGACCGTAGGTGCTGGCTCTGCTCGGTGGTAATGGTTACCGTAATACGGACGGTCTGCCGTCCATTCCTGATGTGAATGCGATTATCACGGATTGCACCTCTGTTGAGGCTGAAGCCGGAACCAGCACTACCACCTTGTAGTCTGGATATGTCACTGTCATGGCATTTATCTGTTGAAAGCATACCATTAGTATATATTCATCTTACAAACATGTCAAGAGGTTGACTATTTTTCTTTATCACTGCGAGGAATGGAGCGACGAAGCAACATGGGAGGGGTGGTGTTTTTAGGGAGCACGCAAGGCAGAAATGACAGGAATGCCGTCTTGATTACTGCCTCTTAAGCAGTGTACCCTATTACATAGACAGCGCAGTAACCATGTGAAGCCTGATTGCCTGACAACGAAATCGCTGGCATAGGTGCCTTCATACATGTAAATTAACTGGTCTGGTACCAGATACCATCGAAAAATGAGATTTTTTATTCGAAATAATAAAGGAAACCCGCTATTCTACGGATACCACATCATGATAGCCTCGCTTCTCATTTTGATGCTGGCAGCTGGCTTTTTCATCTCGTATGGCGTTTTCCTTACCCCGCTGAATGCTGAATTCGGCTGGAGCCGAATGGCACTTTCTGCCGCCTATGCACAGGGATGCTTCATTTCAGGTACCTGCGCTATCATCTTCGGCAGGCTCTGCGACCGACATGGGCCGCGTGGGATCCTGACCATAGGCGGCATAGTCTTTGGTGCCGGCTTCCTGCTCATGTCCAGGCTAAATTCCCTGTGGCAACTGTATCTTTTCTTTGGGCTGTTTGTGTGCATGTGGCCCGACTCCAGCGTCGGATTGCTGCTCTCGACAACTGCACGGTGGTTTGCTAAAAAGCGTGGACTGGTTGTTGGAATTGCAGGAATCGGCA
>CAYVML010000329.1:0-1902 GCA_964452475.1 uncultured Dehalococcoidales bacterium | reverse complement strand
GCATCTTCGACGATTATATTGTCATAAAGTTAATGTTAAAACCCTTATAAATCTACAATATTAATACCATCCTACCCCAAATAAAAAGCTATGTTTATCTTAACTTTACAAAGCGGACTTTTATTTAACGTTCTCGGGGTTTATGAAGTTCACCAAAGGCGGATTTTGGTGAGCGAAGCGAGCAACAAACATCGGGGCAGTCAGTGCTATAATACCGAGCAATCCGAAGAATTGCGAAGAGTTACCCGAAGCTCATCTGATATTAGAATCACCTCTTTTTACTCAAATTCCGTAATCCCTTTATGAAGTTAAATCTTGGGACTTCTTTCCTGTACTGCAGATATTCGTTTCCCCATTTCGCTATATCAAGCTTCTCTTCTAAATAAGTTCCATAGTGGATGTAAACAATCATTACAATAATAGCGGTGATGGAAAGAAGCGTGAATGGGACATATTTACTGAGAATGATTGGCAACAGGATTGGCAATATCAAAGCCCCAATGACTCCCGGGTGCCTTGTAACTGCGTATGGCCCATCCTTGAAAAGTATGATTGTCTCATCGTGTTTAAGCCCCCCTCTTTTGTAATGCATACGAGTTATCCAGATTCCAAGATATATACCAAGCCCAGATAGAACAATTGAAATGCATATTACAACCAGGGGAAAATGTATTGCTAGCAGTTGCCCTGCGAACATAAAATTGAGTGGCAACCAAAGTATGAAATAAATAACCCAAGGAATAATCTCCCAACGTTCATGTTCTACAAGCCCTCTTTTCTGAAGCTCTTTTAAGGCTTCCCTGGGAGTAATTTCGTCTATCTGCAATTTTTCTACTAAATCTTTTACCCTAATTTCTTTTTTCTCTTCCATCTTTTTTCCCGTGAATTTACATTCCTAAAAGGCTTCGTGCAATTTCACTTAACTTGTGCATAACCACACTGCGGCTATTTTCGATTTACCTTTATTCTATCCAATGGACTTCGAATTTTTCCGTGCTGATTCTTATATTCGCTATCATCCATACTTATATTAATTATATGTCCATGTTTGAATATTAATCAATCTGACGTTTTGTGTATTAGAATAATAAAATAGGCTTTGGTTACTTACGTTAAACATTCTGGACTTTTGTTCAATGGCAGCTGAAAGATGTGGAATTATCCTCGCCAGGTACCTTTCAAAATGCGGGGCTTATCTACACCGACGCGGTTTCACTAGGCTATACTAAGTATAAATGTTCAAACCTTATGTTATGATTCGCAGCAGGGGAAACAGTAATGGCTAACCTAACAGATAGAGAAAGAAAAGTGCTTCTTAACGCAACTAAAAAGATTCGCACCTACAAGCTTATGCTGGCTAAGGGGTACGAAAAACTTGTTAAGAAGGTTGAGGGAGAAAGAACTAAACAACTCTTAGCTGAAATCAGTGCTGACGAACTCAACGACTCCGAATACTGGTTACAGAGAATCCTGGAAATGGAGGGCAGAGGCGAGAAACCTGCCATGACTTCTTTTATAAACCAGAGGGTCGGCCTCATGATGGGTATTCTAGGCACCAGAGGATTTTTCGAGTGGGTTATAATCGCTGAGGATGAGAGTATAGAAGACGTGGCTATCCAGGCTGGAAATATCAGCGACGTGGCTACTTCAGAGGAATGGACAAGAGTAGCTTCTGACGAGCGGTTACATATAGAGAGAATCAAAAAAGAGGTCTTGGGTATGGAGGGCTGGGAGATGGGAGGCGGTGGTGGGATAAGGGATGTCATCTTTGGAGCTAATGATGGATTGGTGTCAATATTAGCACTGATTGCCGGGGTTTACGGGGCAATTACTGAGAGTTATCCTATTCTTATTGCTGGTATCGCCGGGGCAGTTGCCGGGGCCATATCTATGGGGGCTGGC
>CAYVML010000328.1:0-1941 GCA_964452475.1 uncultured Dehalococcoidales bacterium | reverse complement strand
CCGGCAGGCTAACCCAACCGCAAATAAATATTACTGCGAAGACGACAAGTACTGAGATGACCTGTTTAGATATCCGCTTTGTTTCTTTGTAATGGACTATTCCGTAGGCGAGTGCAGAGTTGACCAGCCACACGAGAAAAGTCACACCATACATGCCAGTGAATGAGGCTAACTGCAGAATTGGAGGGTTCAGCCACTGGGTCCTAGAGACGGAGAAGAAGCCAAGAGCACCAAAAACTTTCATCAGCACAGGAATGTTCAGCAGCAGAAATTCCCCGGCGGTAACGAGTATTGGTACAAGGAAGATTTGCCATCCTGAAGGTAGGTAGCTGAAGTGTTGACGAGGCAGTTGCTTTGACATCCCATTATCTGTAACAGGTTCTATAACATAGCCAGCTACGAAGAAGGCGAGAATTAGACCAACAGGCCAAGCAACGACAGACGGCAGAAAAACATCGGCTTCATTATAGAGCCAGATAAATATTGGAACCAAGCAAATAGCCGCTATCTGCCCTAGTCTCCCCCTCCGCTTTGCCTTAGTCTCGTAGTATACGGCTATGAGGAAAGGCGTAAAAGCAAACCATGCCAGGAATTCAAGATTAAACGGCGGATAGCTTAACAGAAGCAGAATACCCGATAGTAAAGCTAGTAGGTAGCTATTTCTAGCTCTCACCTTCCTCTACCCCAGTTGTTTATCTTAAACAATTATGTAGTTCTGTTTCCTGATTGTCAATATGTAGCTCAGCGGGATATGGTCGCTTGGTATCTGAGCCTTGAGGATTGCGCAGAAAGCCAAAATGTTCTTTAGTCAGTGGACTACTCTGGCTACAGGGCTATTGAAGTTGTGCTTTACAGAAGACTAACCACTGGTGTTCGTTTCCTACATTTGCGTTATTAGAGTATTGATCATAAAAATTGATATTCTATATATAGACTATATAGATTTAAATATGGATAATAACTAGGAAGTCCCTAGCTGGAATATGGAATATCGACGACAACATTTAGACTAAATATAGAGGCATCTAATGAGCACTATGAATAGCATACAAAAGCTCCTTTCCGAGGGTAAAACCCAGAAGGAAATAATAGAGATGGGTTTTGCACGTTCCACAGTTTACGCCTTGGCAAAAAAGATAAAAGCGAAAGGCACAAAGAAAAAGTTTGAGGTGCGAGTAAACTTCAATATCTCCAGACTATCATTCAACTAAATGTTGTTTCGCATTGTGAATCAAACCCAATCTAGCCAGCTATAAAGATATACTGCAGCAGTGTACCCTATCATTTGGCCAGAATGGAGCCTAAAGCTTCCCTATTCGGAATACTTTTGTGCTACAAGTAGCGCAGACGCCTTGAGTTGCTGATCTACCATTCTTGAGCGTAACCTGCTTCGGGTTCTTTATCTCTACCTTCTTCCTGCACTTCATGCAATAAGCTGTTGCCATAATATCCCTCCTTCTTGGTTATACAGCTATGTTGCTACCTTAGCGAACTAATGTCAATAGTACTTTGGTAGAGAAAAGATACCTTATAAACATGTATGACTTATTCTTATATACAAACGGGAAAAATCAACAATGCGATGTTTTGTGCAATTTACAGACTGCGTATTTTACTCACTTTGTGTCACCGAGTCGGTTAATCATTAATATCATCTCATTAAGTCGCCCGGCGTTCTTCTTAATATAAGAAAATACAATCCGGCTTTTAGAGCTCAGTTCCGGCTCATCTGCCTCCTCAGCCAGTGCTTTTGTTTTGTATATATTGCCTGATTTGATAAGGTCTGGAAACTTATCATTCAATACCTTAACCTGACTATCTGTGAGTTCTTTCTCCAGTCTGATTACCAATTTGTTTCGAACCTGTCGCATTGAATGGTAAATAGAATAGTAAGATGTTATCCAGTCTGCAACTTCTTCGGGAGAGTGTATTATCTTGTAG
>CAYVML010000327.1:0-1949 GCA_964452475.1 uncultured Dehalococcoidales bacterium | reverse complement strand
CCCTGGCTTCAGAAAGCCAGCGTTTTATCTTTCCCATGTCGCCTTCCAGTTCCTGGACCTCCTCAAAGTTAAACTCTTGCTGCTGGCGCTCTCGCTCCAGATGACGAAACATCTTGTGGCATTCCTTGATTATCTCAGCATACTCACGCTCCCTTTCCTGTTTAAACCTGGCAATTGTCCGCTTTTCTTGGATTTCACTGAAGTCGGTTACTGAGTACAGGTTTGCCGTGCCTTCCATCTCCTCTACAGAGTTGAGGATATCCTTGATCTTTGTCGCAAACGGTTCTGCTTTAGGTAAAAGCCAGCCTGCTCCCTCCATCGATAGAGCTCCGAGCTTCTTTAACTGCCTCCAGATAAAAACCCTCTTGCGGGAAGGCTCAGCCGGCAGCCAGTAGGTGAATAATAACCAGTCCATTCAGAACCTCTTGACAGCCATTCTAGCATATGATTTACTTTGTAACAACTGTTACATTCACCACAACAATGTGTTCGAAACGTATCCTGAAAATACATTAGGGAGGGCAGTTAGATGGATAATCAACTGGAATATTACACGGAGACGGGTAAATTAAGGGACGAGTTTGACCAGGGACTGCCGGTAATGGCTGCTTATACCACCTTCCGCAAAGGGGTATATCAGGACGGAGCCTTGAGCCTTAAGAATAAAAGGCTTATCGCTTTGGCCTGCGGCCTCCAGTCGGGTTGTACCCGTTGCGTTCAAGGACAGACTAAGGATGCTATTGCCGCCGGGGCGACAAAAAACGAAGTGCTGGAAGCAGTATCAGTAGCCGTGGTGATGGGGGGTACTGCCGTCAGCGCCGAGACGTGGCGAGTGGTAAAGGTCCTGCAAGAACTCGGTAAGTGGTAGGTAGTAGAATTTGAGTTCAGAAAGTAGTCAGATGTCTCTGTCTAACGAAACACATAAATAACAAACTATAGGAGGTAAATACTATGAAATGGGTTACTCGTTCACATGTACATGTAGACCGCGTTGCCTGTCCCTGGCTTATCAAGAGGTTCGTTGATAATGAAGCCGAGTTTATCTTTGCACCCCCTAGTCAGGTAATGGCTGTGGCCGAGCAGACCGGCGCTATTCCTTTCGATTGCATGGGCAAGGCTGAACTGGACCATCACGAAGGCCGGTGTTCCTTTGAATCAATTATCCACAAGTATGAACTGAAAGATAAGGCATTGCTGCGTCTTGCCGAAATAATCCATGCTGCCGATGTTGCCCAGGATATTGACAAGGATCCAATTGCCCGCGGGCTGGAAGCAATCGCCGTAGGCTTCAGTGTACGCTATCCCAGTGATGAGGAAAACCTGAGCTACCAGTTTGACGTCTACGATTCTCTATACGCCTGGTGCCGACTGCAGATAGCTAAGGACTAGTTGTCCGTCATATGGAAGAGCTACATACATTCTTTTAGGGCTCTAGCTTGCTACCACGCAAAGGTTACTGAAAAGATTCTTTCTGAAGACAGACGGCGATGATTACGAAAGGTTCTAGGTATCGTCCCCCTAAGTGGAATAAAGCATACAAAATGTGAAACGTAACTGCGTGAACATGGGTGTTGGGGTGCAAAGGTGAAGTTGCCCACGAGACGCATAGGCTTCACTAACCATGCACATAAAAATATTATATAATAAATCCGATATGAACTACGATTCACTACAATATTTGACGCAATTAGGTTGGGATTCCTTTTTTCAGAAACACTTTCAAATGCTGAAAATTCCTAGCTCGGTGCCCGCCAGAATTATCTCCGAGTCTAAGGGCTCTTATCAAGTATATAGCTAGTGCGGCGAGTTAACCGCCAAGATATCGGGCAAAATGCGATACCATGCTGCGGCAGAAAATCAGTATCCAGCTGTTGGCAATTGGGTCATTGTCAAACCGCAAGCGCTCATGGCACTGGGGATATCGAAAAGCAGCTACTATCGGTGGCGCC
>CAYVML010000326.1:0-1961 GCA_964452475.1 uncultured Dehalococcoidales bacterium | reverse complement strand
CAACCGCCCACACCAATCCCTTGATTATCTCACCCCCATAGAGTATATTGAAAAACTACTTGCTAAAATTCGCAGTCCAGTGTTACCCATGTGGTCAGCCAGCACAGTCACTTTGCCTCAAGTCCCATCTCATTGTATACTTCAGACGGGAGTTTGGCATGGATTGGCTTTGGACTTGGGGTGGCTGGTGCTTTGGCTACCGAGAAGGAGATGACCTCTGGACATATAACGGAAGGCATGTTGGTCTCTTTAACGATGACGAAGTCTATGCTCCTGACGGTCAATATCTGGGGGAGATAATGAGCAGAAATCGGCTCGTAACGAACAAAAGCAAGAAGTCGCGGCGACGCGGCAGTTTCACTCCGCATGCACAACGCGCAGAGTATGCCAAGTATACCGACTACGCAAGCTATGCAATGTACGCCGGTTATGAGGATTTCCAAAATTTAAAAATAAGAATGCTATAACGGATAAGCAGCACAAACACTCACTTTGTGGGCGAATCGTGATATAGTCTCTTGATTAATACTATCCAGTAATCTTCGAAAAATGCCAGGAATTAGAGAAAGCCTCACACCAGAACAGAGAGCGACAAACCTGGATCTCATAATAGACCCTGGTTTTGTTAACCAGCGCAAGATTCAGACCATTGTGGGCAAACCAGGCATGTCGTTTATTGACCTTAATTACAGGAATCTTCCCGATCTGCCCCCATGGCAGAAAGAGGTGCGTTTAGACCATCTTTACTCAGAAGCAGTTCTGATTTTCTGTAAAGAACTTGGAGTAAATACACTCCAACACATTTTGGCCACTCAGAAAGGACGATTATTTTGTTCCGTAGAGAAGCTTAGCCCATGCCCGCCTGTCTATACCGAAGAAAGGGTTGTCAGTAATTGGATACCTCCAGAAAAAGTTGATGTAAGTGTTGAATTTTGTTACTCAACAAAGCATATCCACAGTGATACGTTGCGGTCAAATCTACATGACGGGAATCACCTTTTTGCAATCGTTGCTGAGTTTGTCAAATTCGACAGAACAAGTGTAGTCTTCGAACCTCTCGTCATGGGGTCTCCTTGGCTCAGAGAAAAAGACGAAACGCCTAACTTCAACATAATGTGGTATGGCTACGAGTATTTCGAAAACTTCGTCGAGGATTTTGATGAGTTCGCTAGAGTAAGAGATATCTCTTTACCAGATAGTGTTGAACCGATGATAAATGTATCCGAAGATAGTTTTAAGAAGTGTCTCGCTGAAATCCTAGGTGGTACGGTTCAAAAGGATTGGGGTGGTGAAACTTCGGATTTTCACACTGCACACATACACTTAAACGGAAAGCCGTCAACCGCTGCGTTTCTACTTAAAGGACCAGCAAGATTTGCACCAATGACTCTAAATCATCTCGGAGCAAATAATGACCAAATAGTCCGCTTAGCGAGGGAGCCAGTTCAAATCTTATTCGTTCAACACTGTCACGACGTCACACAACCGGTACGAGAAACACTTCGGACATTCGCAGTACAACCGGGTAATCCAAGGCGGTTTTGTATTATTGACGGGAGGGATTCACTCAGGTTACTCAAAGCCTATGGTCTATATGATAAAGCTGTAGCACTATCGGCTAAAAACTAATATGCCCTTCAGATAGAAATCGCAGGCAGGCCGCACTCTTGGAAAAGAACTAACTATCATCAATAACAGTTACTACTAGGCCAAACATATGTGTGTGGTTCCAAAAGCTTACCGACTCCCTTTCTATTTCATTTGCTCAGCCTAATAAACTGGTAAAAAGTTTAAGCCCACCTCCGTTGAACAATCTAGCGAAAAGTTACGTTCGATTATTTACCAAGGCATATGTCGTATATTCTGAGAATGATTTATAATTACATTAGAACAATGGACCTTGGGGTGACTGGCGAATTGACGGCAATCCGGAAACTGGATAACAAGAGTCATGGGAATAA
>CAYVML010000325.1:1734-1980 GCA_964452475.1 uncultured Dehalococcoidales bacterium | reverse complement strand
AATCACTTCCATCATGGGCTGGAACTCCCATCACTGCGCCCGTACCATAACCTGGCAGTACATAGTCGGTAATCCAAATTGGTACCTTCTCTCCATTCAATCTATTGGTTACATAGCTTCCTAAAAAAACGCCGGTCTTTTCTCTCCCTTCAGCCGTTCGCTCATATTCTGTGCTATGTTTACACCAGGCTATGTATTTGTCTACCTCAATCTTGTGTTCTGGAGTTGTCAACAGGGGGACTAATG
>CAYVML010000325.1:0-1724 GCA_964452475.1 uncultured Dehalococcoidales bacterium | reverse complement strand
TAACCCCGAAGATAGTATCGGGGCGTGTAGTAAACACCCTGATTTCTTTCTGCCCTATACTGGCATGCTCTAAGCCGAAGGAGATATCTGCCCCGTTACTTTTTCCAATCCAGTTCTTCTGCATTGTTTTAATACGCTCAGGCCAATCTATGTTATGGAAATCGAGGAGTTCCTCAGCGTATTTGGTAATTCGGAAGAACCATTGTTCCAGATCTCGCTTGGTAACTGGAGTACCACAACGCCAACATAGCCCTTCATCAACTACTTGTTCATTAGCGAGTACCGCCTGGCACTTTGGGCACCAGTTGACAGGAGCTTTAGCACGATAGGTCAGTCCAGAATGATAGAACTTCAAGAAAAACCACTGTGTCCATTGATAATAATTAGGAAGGCAGCTAACTACTTCACGGCTCCAGTCATAGATGGTTCCTATGCTTTTAAGCTGGCGGCGCATATTCTCAACATTTCTCATCGTCCAGTCATAAGGGTGTATCCCATGGCTGATAGCTGCATTTTCTGCTGGTAACCCAAAAGCATCGAATCCCATGGGGTGAAGTACATTATACCCTTGCATTCTCTTAAATCTGGCATGTACGTCTGAAGGCGCCATGGCATACCAGTGTCCGATATGGAGATCTCCAGAGGTATAAGGGAACATTGTTAGGGCATAGAATTTGGGACGTTCGCTCTTCTCGCTGACCTCATAAATACGGTCGACTTCCCATTTCTTTTGCCATTTTTTTTCAAATTCTTGAGGATTATAGTCTAGACTCATGACTATAAAGTTTAACCCAAATCTATTGAGATTGGAAGACTTTAATTCACATGCCTTGTCCAGTTGCCAGTAATAAATTGCGAAGGAAGTAAAGTGGACTATTTTTTAAAGGTCAGATTGCGTGATACAATAAATCAGTGACTGGTATAGTTGTTATAACAGTATTTCTGCAGTTTCTATAGCTACATAGATATTAACCGTGTATTCCTTTTTCGCTTAGCACTGAGAAAAAGTAGGTGGTAACCATGGCAAAAATAGGATCATTCGAAAAGTATACAGATCGCTATGAGGACTGGTTTGACAGGAATGAATATGCTTATAAGTCAGAACTTAAAGCAATAAAGGGGCTGTTGCCTCTCGCTACGAAAGGTATTGAAATTGGTGTCGGCAGTGGACGGTTCGCTATCCCTCTGGGTATTAAGTTTGGGGTTGAGCCATCCACAAAAATGAGAGGGATTGCTCGCGGTAGAGGGGTTGATATAGTAGCTGGTATCGCGGAGGCTTTACCATTTAAGAATTACAAGTTTGATATTGCTTTGATGGTTACAGTTATCTGTTTTGTAGATAATCTTGCAACCTCCTTTAAAGAAGCGTTTCGAATATTGAAGCCCGGTGCGTGCTTAATAGTAAGTTTTATCGACCGTGGTAGCCCGGGCGGGGAAGCCTACTTTCAACACAGAAAAGAAAATGTTTTTTATAGAGAAGCTAATTTTCATTCAGTGGCAGAGGTAACTACTCTTTTAAAGGAAGTTGGTTTTAGAAAATTTACATTCAGCCAAACAATCTTCAGGGCTTTATCTGAGATAGATGGAATAGAACGAATAAAACCCGGCTATGGGGAAGGTTCGTTCGTAGTAGTCAGAGCAGTGAAATGATAATTGACATTTGCACGTAAAATTGAATAGAATACATTTATGAAGCTATTAGTATTAGGATTAGGTCAATGTGG
>CAYVML010000324.1:0-1984 GCA_964452475.1 uncultured Dehalococcoidales bacterium | reverse complement strand
TGGTTCAATTACCGTGGCAGGTCATCGATCCTGTGCTCATTGAACTTATCGCTATTTTGTGCAAATAGTTGTGTTTGAGGCTGAATAATAGAACTAGTATCTATTTATAGTTTAGATAGCGCGGACTACACTTGTAAAAAGGTGCCTTACAGGTTTTTAAGTTAAGCTGGGAGCCTGTAAGGCACCTTAGCTTTCTTGCCTTGCTTTGGCGCAAGCAACATAGTGGTCTTTCTCTACTTCGATAAGCGAGGGTGCCTCTTCGCGGCACCTTTCCGTGGCGTATGGACACCGCGGATGAAATTTACAGCTGGAGAGAATCTCGGTCGGGGTTAACGGCACATAACCTTTGATGGGAACCTCATGCAGCTTTACTGTTGGGTCGGGCACTGGCACGGCTGAGATTAACGCTTGAGTGTAAGGGTGCAGTGGTTTGTTGATGATATCTTCTGTAGGGGCAATTTCTACAATCTTCCCCAGATACATAATGGCAATCCGGTCACAAACACATCTTGCTGTGGCTAAATCATGCGTTATATAAATAAGCGAGATGCCAAATCTATCTCTCAATCTTACCAATAATTCTAAAATACCCATCCTTACGGAAACGTCCAGCATTGAAATAGGTTCGTCTGCAATCACGAGTTTGGGTTGAAGAATCAGCACTCTGCCTATACCAACTCTTTGACGCTGGCCACCGCTCAGCAGGATGGGGTATCTATCCCAGAATTCCTCAGCTGGTTTCAAGTCCACTTCTTCAAGAGTGTTTCTTATCAATTTATCCTCTTTTGTTTTACCCTCGGCCAGCCTGTGGATTTTGACTGTCTGCCTCAGAATGTCAGCCACTGTTCTCCTTGGGTTAAGAGAGCCGTGAGGGTCTTGAAATATCATCTGCATTTTACGCCGCAGGCTCTTTAATTCCTTTCTATGTAGAGAGGTTACTTCAATTCCCTCAAAGCATATCTGGCCACTACTGGGCTCAACTAGCCTGAGCAGAACCCTGCCCAGGGTTGTTTTCCCGCAGCCGCTTTCCCCAACAAAGCCCAGGATTTCGCCATCGTGCAGGCTAAAACTGACATTGTCAACGGCGTGAACATATACCCTTTCCCGCGAAGATAAAAACTGGAATAGGCCTTTTCTCACCGGGAAATATTTCTTCAGGTTCTCTACCCTCAGTAACTCAGCTTTTTTCATAAATTCATCCTACTTGAACAGATGGCATGCCACTAAGTGGCCGTCTTTTCTCTTAAGTATCGGTTCTTCTTCCCGGCAAATATCCATGACGTAGGGGCAGCGTGGGTGAAATCTACAGCCGACAGGTATATCTATAAGCCTGGGGGGAGAACCAGGGATACTCTGCAGTTTTACTTTCTCTCCTTTTATACTGGGATAGGATTTTATCAGCGCCTGGCTATAAGGATGGGCAGGTTCTTTATACAAAGAAATAGTGCTGGCTTGTTCCACAATCTTACCGGCATACATGACAGCTACTCTATCACAGGTCTCGGCGACAACAGCCAGATCATGGGTTATAAATATTATGGGTAAATGCAGTTCTTCTATCAGGTTATTCATGAGGGCTAATAATTGTCTCTGAACTATCACATCGAGGCCGGTTACTGGTTCATCTAGGATTAAAAGCTTCGGATTACAGACGGTAGCTATAGCAATCATCACTCTTTGTTTCATTCCCCCGCTAAATTCGTGTGGATAGCTCTTGATTCTGTCACCACTTATGCCCACCAACTCCAATTGCTTCCTAGCTCTTGCCCAGGCCTCTTCCTTTGTTATACTTTCGTGTTCCAGAATCCCTTCAGTTATCTGCTTTCCCACGGTCATTACGGGGTTAAGGGCGTTCTGAGCTGATTGTAAGACCATGGCAATTCCGGGCCCCCTCAAGCGCCTCATCTCCTCATCGCTTATGGTTAAAATATCCCTGCCTTCGAAGATTATCTTTCCTGCCACTATGCGCCCTGGGGGTGAAACA
>CAYVML010000323.1:0-1992 GCA_964452475.1 uncultured Dehalococcoidales bacterium | reverse complement strand
GATTTCCGTCATAGATTGAAATATGCAGTTGTTTGGGGTTCAGGCATATACGATGGGCAGCGAGTTAGCAGACAACATATTCTTCAGGATGGTGATATTATAGAATTTCACATATAAACGAAATTATTATAAATATTTTAAAATAACTAGTTGATTTAGATAGAATTAAGCAGTGTGCTGGTTGTAGGTATAAAGTTACTACATTACTTATCGTCTCATACCCAATAATCAGTCTATTGATTTACAAACAGCTTTGTTATAATTAAAAGAGTGAAGAAGCAAGATAATCAGGCTATAACCAAATGGCGAAGGAGGCAATAGATGATTGAAAAAATACTTGTACAATTAGATGGGTCAGAAGTTTCCGAATCTGTATTACCATATGTTCAAGAACTAGGAAGAAGACTCAATTCGGAAATAATCCTTCTTAACGTATATCCTCCAAATCTTGCGGATTTGTCTCATGAACACCAGGTTTACATAGAGCATATCGCCGAGACTGTAAAGAAACAGACGAAAGGGAAGGTGACCCCTATCGCTTTAGCTGGACAGGCAAATAGGGTTATTGTAGATTATTCAATAAGTGAAGATATCGGGCTTATCGTTGGCATGAGCCGTAGTAAAACTTACACAAAGCGATGGGTTATCGGTAGTACGGCTGATAAAGTTATACGAGAGACCAGTAAGCCTGTACTTGTTATTAGTGCAGATGCTCCACCCATAAAAAATAGTAGCAAGATATTAAACAAAGTACTAATACCACTCGACGGTTCCCATGCAAGTCAAGCTATCTTACCTTATGTGAAGATAATCATGTCTAATACTAGTGGGGATGTAGAACCAGAAGTAACCCTTTTACGTGTAATACCTTCAGCCCATCATGTTCCTGTAGGTGAAGCCGTTGTTACAGTTCCATATACTGATGCAGAGATTTCGCAACTTAAGGGTCAGGCTGAAAATTATTTATCAGAGGTTGGAAAAGATTTACAAAAAGGCGATTTTAAACTGCACTATATTGCAGTTACTCGCTCTATTTCAACTGCTGATCATATTCTCGATTTTGCCATTCAAAACGATATTAACCTTATTGCTATGTCAACACATGGGCGAACTGGTATTAGTCGCCTTTTTCTAGGTGCAACCACGGATCGCGTTCTGCACAGTGTAAAAATACCATTATTACTAGTTAAACCTACTGAAGATTAGATCCCTATTATTATAATGTCAGTATAGTTCCTATTAATAACCAACATCAGTTCCAGCAAAGAATATCAGCATGAGTAGAAAACTCAGTGCGATTACTGCTAACCCTATATCGAAGAGCTTTTCGTACTTAGCCTCTTCCGTCTTATGCTTGGCTACCAAACCTACAGTTATAGCAGTTATTACAACTCCAATCCCTGTAATACCAAATATAAGATAGGTCATAAGCACCTCCTTTTTAGCGACATCAACTTTTTATTGAAATTTATCTATACTGCCAAGGCTCACTTCATAGAATTCAATAATTAAACCTAATATACCTCCCTTCGATACTTGGTTAGTCTTTGCCCTTTGGTTAATACATTACAATTAACATGAGCTATTTATAATTGTTTTGCTGCTAATTACGTTATCAGCTTATATTATTGATGCTAGCGCCGTCAATAGGAGTGACAGATTAAATTTAATGGTTAGTTATTAAAATGCTAATATATTAGACAGCACAATTATATTATTCTTTAAATTACAGTCCTGGGGAAGTGTCGGAATTGGCAGACGAGCATGACTTAGGATCATGTGCTGTAAAGCGTGGGGGTTCGAGTCCCCCCTTCCCCATTACAAATATAGTATTTTCTAATCACTATGGTCAGTGACATTTATTCCATAAATATGGATATGTGACACATATATTATTTCTTTATCTTCTGAACTTAGATCTGGAGAAATATCATTTCTGGACTGCACCCTTATGATTGGACAGAAAGGGTTAGGAGAGTCTGGTAGGATTCC
>CAYVML010000322.1:0-2014 GCA_964452475.1 uncultured Dehalococcoidales bacterium | reverse complement strand
ATTTATTAAAAATTACACTGATACTAAACTTGATAGTAACTTGTTGTCAATAATCCCAACTAAACCTGCTCTCCTGATTTATGGAAAGCGACAGAAAGGACTTATGTGTTCCCAGTCAACAAGTGTTCTGCTCTGTGAAAAATGAGTAACATTCCGTCATTTTGTGCTGTGGGAAAAGCTGAATCATTCAGAGGCAACCAGATTATAAGCTGTTGTTATCCTTATGATATCCAGAGGCCATGATCTAGGGCTTCAAGATGAAGAACACTTCACTCAATCATGCTCAGGCAGGAGCCAAGTTAAGGCGCTATCAGCTTTTTCATTGTACCTTCAGACGTTGATCAGTCTTCATCTTAAACCTTGCCCAATAAGCGTAGACAAGGCAGATAATCCCACCCAATCCGATACAACCTCTGATGAGACTATAAATTGATAAAACAGAAGCAGCTTTTACACTGGGCATCCCTCTATCAATCATAAGCCAGGTGCCAATAGCCGCTGACGGGACAGCAATAATGGATTGCACCAGCATCAATGAGGCACCGATGAGAAGAAAACGCTCTGCTCTACTTCCTCTACGTCTCAACATTATCGTCGCCAGGACGATGGCTACTATCCAGCCCACCAGGGAAGGAGCCGACGAAACAAGACCACCAAGCACCATATGGGTATACACTTCCATTTTCAAACCTCTGGTATTATTTAGCTCGGAACTTTACCCCTTTACTCTTCTAGAAAATTGACAGATGGCATGCCTTAACAAGTATATCACTCATTAAGGTAGTACCAAAGCAGATTGAGATTGACATACTCCCTAACAACCGGTTCCGACGAAGTTAGAGCTTCTTAGATTTCATTGCATATAATGATAAGGAAAGAGATTACCACTTTAAAACAGTAGTACCCTTCATAAAGTATATGGAGGCTCAAAGGGCTATTCCGATGGGAAGTACTTGCTGCCACATCCTGTATCTTCAGTAGTATCGTCTATTTCCTCTGTACAGGCTGCAGATTCAATTTCTGTGAATTCCTCAAGCTTAATTATAGAACTGGTATTATCACTGTCGTTAGCAGCGAGTACCGCTCCACCAATGCTCCCTGCCAGTATTATGACCGCCAATATAACAGCAATGATAAACTTCTTATTTCGTCTCATGTCAGTTTCGGCTCCTTTTTAAACAGATATCTATTTTAAATGTATTGGCCAACTCATTCAAACCAGGTTATTTTTTCTCCCATCTTTATACTAGATGAGCACTGGTTTTATTTAGAGGTCAACCGTAACAGCTTTTGGCAGCGAAGTATAAAATTGTGTAAGTAGTATGAAAATCAAACAGAGCGTAATATATGCTATAAAATAATAAGTAATATAATGCTAATACCGAATAGAGATTTAATAAAATGCGTTTTTCTAAATTTTTAAACTCGGCCTCACCCCGGATACTCGGGACAGTAATGATAGCAATCGGTCTTGGGATAGATATACTGTCTCTTATTAATCCCCCTATACAACTGCTAATTGCACTGGGATTTATAGGGCTGGGATTTATCTCCATGGGGTTGGTACAGGTAAAACATACCCGGGAAGACTATAGAGATGAAAAGAGATTTAATCAGGTAATTGCTAAACTGGATGAAATACAACATGAGCTGCAGGAAGACAAAGAAGCGAAACGAAGAGGTACCACTATCGCTGAAATTATAAGCTCCGGTCTGAAGTACTATGCTGACCAAAAAAACAAATCCCAAAAGGAAGAGTAACGCTTCAGATACATTTCTTCAGGGAGGTGATTATTACAGCCCATTAATATCTTCTTAAAAAACGCTTTTCAGTTACATCCATTGAGTATCTCTTCATTCAATTCTACTCCCAACCCTGCTCTTATAGAAGGTATAATATAGCCGTACTGCCACTTAATCGGTTCATTAAAACCCCCAGTATTGAAACCACTAAATGTTTCTATGCTTCCCCGAATTAGAAAGTTAGGACCGGTGAAGAGAGTAGCAGTTGTTA
>CAYVML010000321.1:0-2015 GCA_964452475.1 uncultured Dehalococcoidales bacterium | reverse complement strand
CAAAACTATCATCTGTACTTCCCATGTAACATTCCAATCATCAAATTGTTTTTTAGTCTGCGCATCCGTAGATGGAGTATTTTTCCCTTTGCACTTCTTTTCTTTCTGATTCCAGGATTGAGGATTAGGAATTTGCTTTCCTTTGATATGCTGTAAGCCTTCTTGCTCAGTTTGAAACCTCATAGTTATTGGTTGAGCCAGAGCAATGCTGACAATAATGAGTGTTAGAAATATTGAAAGTAGAATTCCTTTGATATGCTGTAAACCTTTTTGCTCAGTTTTAAATCGCATTATGTCTCCTTAGTAAATCGCCCATTTGGTGTTAAGACCAGATTCGTTATCTGCATAAGCCTCATCAGTAGTATATAAAATAACCTCTCCGATATCTAACTCTCCAAATCCACTACCCGCATTAGAAGCTCCCAGTCTAAAACCATCTAACGGAAACGCACCAACATTTCCAGTGGTTTCATCAGTATTTATCCGTAAATAAGAACTTGCTCCATTGAATAAGGTTGAATAGACTTTAAACCCCGTAGCTGCAGTTGGCCCTACAACAGTGACTCCAGCATATATATTATAGAAAGAAGAAACGTTATACAATATGTGTCGCTTCGTGTCTGCACCAGTACTACTGAATATTCTATCGCCATGTGCAGTGGTAACATATCCACCAGCTACAAATATTGTATTTGGTTGTGCTGCTTCAGGAAGAGCATAATCCATATAATTATCATTACCATCAAATCTGACAATTGGTAAACTGTTTTGCTCATTTGTTTGATAGCTTGGTCTGTTAGTTGGTGTAGCTTGTACTAAATCACTGCTATTACCACTCTGATCAGGCCAAGTTGCAACAGGATCACCATCCTCAAGCCCAGTTATAGTGTCGGCAGACCAATGACCAGCAGGAGTGCCAGAGGGAGTGAAGCCACTGTCTGCTGGTTTCCCTCCAATAAACATAAATCCGCTAATACATAAAGCCAACGCTAATAGGCACGAAATTATTATAGCCTTTTTCATAGGTTAATCCTTTTCATCAAGGTCATCGATTTGGTAATAAATTGTTGCCCCTAAAATCCATGTGCCTTGTGTAGATGTGTCATGAGTACCATCATCATTATCTCTTGTGCCTTTTATAAACAACATATCTCCACCGGCACCTGCTGCCGCCATTGCGGTTTTATTTTTGCAATGAAATAGTTTATATTGAGTATCTATGGTAGTATTAGCTGTCTCGGCATCCTCAAAGTAAATCTCTCCGTTGGTTGTTATCCAGGTGTTATTTACCACCTCATCATTTCCACGAGCTTGAATAGACATATCCCATTCGACTGTGCCTGCTGGAGTAGCCTCATCACTGATAAGTTTTACCTCTATGATTATACTTCCACCATCCCAGTTTTCAGGCATATTAGGAATCTTAAATTCAAAAGTTCCTGCCGCATCATTCGCATTGTCAGCTATATAAGTTTTTGGGCCTGAGTTGATGGTTTGTTCAGCAGGGGTTGTAACATTTGTGCCATCAACAATAAAAATAGAAGCGTCAACCGTAATGGCTTGCCATATATCCTCGTCAACATCTTTGGTGCTGACTACAGTAGTCTCTATCCACACTGCTGCGCCATCGGTGTTATCCAGACAGACATATTCTTTGTCATTGGTGAGATCAATCCAGTGCGAACCTGGAACGTATCCCTCATCAACATCATTTGTGACCGCTGGTGCCGCACCACCATCTAATTTAATTTTGATTCCTGCCCAAACAGTAAGTTCGTCATCGGCAGCCTGAGCACCTATTTGAGACAGTACATTTGCAGGAGTTTTAAATTCTAAGACTGTATTATCAGAGTTTGAGCCAAGGATATAATTGTTACCGCCAGAGGTTACGACGTTATATGTATCTGCCCCCGTTTGCTCTATTATGGATACGTCAGCTTCGGTAAGGCCAGCGATAGAATCAAGGGCAGCAGAATAGGCATTGAAATCCGTATCGGCTATAAGACTTATATCTC
>CAYVML010000320.1:0-2021 GCA_964452475.1 uncultured Dehalococcoidales bacterium | reverse complement strand
AGAGAAAATAGCAGAATATGCAGCACAGAAGGATGAACTGTAGGAAAGTCTTGGTGTCTTCATCTCCCCTATTCCCAGTCTCATAGCTAAATTTGAATCGCCCGGTAAATCTATAGAAATCAGCGAATACATATATGAAGACGCCTATAAAGCCGATGTAACAATACTAACTATAGATACAGCACTACCGCGAGAATATGAATGCAAAAAGGAGAATGAGTCTGGTGATAAGATAACACTCGTGACCTACGAGACCAGCTTAATTCAAGTAACTGCTAAAGGAGAGGTGGTAGCGCTGCTTAATTTCTTAGATAAGCTAAGCACCAGGTTTCAGTCCAGCTACATCAACCATGTTGGTATCAAGGTCCCGGAAAGCATATATGAGGAGGAGGAGGAGGAAACTGCCACTACCGAAGCTGAAAAAGCTTCCATTACAATAGATCTGGAAATCTATGCCTATGGGGATGAAGATGGCTAAGCAGGCAACCAGCATATTCATCGACGATTCCTCTATCAGCGTGCTGCACGCCAGCGGAAAACAGCCGCAACAGTGGGCTACTCTTCCACTGGATCCAGGTTTGGTCAAAGATGGCGCTATTCTTGACGTGAATACGGTAGCCACCAAAGTGAGGGAGGTCTGCCGAAGCGCCCATATAGGAGGTGGTAAAGTAATTGCCGGTATAAGCGGCATCAACTGCCTCTACCGCATAATCGCCCTACCATCTCTCCCTGCAAACATGCTACCCGAGGCGGTAAACAGAGAGGCTGCCAGGGTGCTTGGGGTTCCCATGGATCAATTTTACCTTTCCTGGCAGAAGATACCTTCAACCAGCAGTTCGGAAATAAGAGTCTATCTGGCAGCTACACCGAAAAGAACCGTTGATACACTCATCTCAACACTTCGCAAGGCTGGCCTTAACCCTTACCTGATGGACTTAAAGCCACTCGCACTGGCCAGGACAGTCACCGAGAGTGAGGCTATCATACTGGACGTACAGCCAACTAGCTTCGACATAGTCATTATGACAGATATAACCCCACAGGTAGTACGCAGTCTTCCTATAGAACCGAACGCCGCACAGGAAGAACGGCTATCCATAATAAAAGATGAACTGGAGAGGTCTATAACCTTCTACAACTCCAGCCATAAAGATATGCCACTGGAGCACACAGTGCCTTTGCTGGTTAGTGGGGATATAACCGAACAGGAGGACACCTGGGAACTACTGGCAGGAGAGCAGGGCAACCCTGTCAGGCTATTGCCATGCCCTCACAAAGCTCCCGATAAATTCCCCTGCAGTCAGTATATTACCAATATAGGTCTTACCTTCAAAGAAACGGCTGAGAAAGCTGCCACCGCTTTTTCACTGGTTAATTTAAACGTCTTTCCCGAGACTTATCGTCCAAAACCACGCCCTATACACGAAGTGCTGTTCGCACCTGTGCTCATAGGTGGCATTGCACTGGTAGCTCTGGGGGCTTTTACTCTTGCTAACACTGTTGCAGAAAAAGATACTCCATTCTCGAATTACCCTGCAGTTCTAACATCGTTCATTTTTAGCGACACAGCACCTTATACAAACCAGCTACAACTAGAACTGGATAACATAGCTCAAACAATCTTATTAAAAAACGCCGAGGCTCAAACTGAAATCGCAGATTATGAGGCAGAGATAAAGGCCTTAACAAAGCAACTTTCCAGCCAGGTACAGGCACAGGAAGATGTAGTTGCAGCATTCAACAGCATACTGGACCCGCTCGAACCTGGCAGAGAAGAAATCAATGGTGACCTGGCAGAGATGAACAGGTTGCCTGGGGCTTTAGACCTGCTGAGTGTGAACCATGATACTGGAACAATGACGATTAAAGGTGTGGCCGATGATGAGAAGATAATCTTCACCTACGCCGGCAAGCTGAGAGACAGTGGTAGATTTGCCCTGGTAGTGATAAGCGAACTCGGCTATGATGCTGATAGTTCCAGAACAAGCTTCACGCTGACGCTGACCAAGGCAGAAGAAGAC
>CAYVML010000319.1:1050-2053 GCA_964452475.1 uncultured Dehalococcoidales bacterium | reverse complement strand
GCGTCAATCATAGCGCTTCTCCCGTCTTCAGCAGATGTATATTTTTAATAAGGCTTACTGTTAACTGAGCGCAAGCAAGAGTTAACCCTATGACGATAAGTGTCCTGGTTGGTCCAGCAGGGGGATACCAGTAGCTTTCCACCATAACCTCGTGAATTCGCCATGCCCTGGCTGCCCAATGACCGGCTGTTATCATATAACATATGTAAACGGGATACCAGCATATTATGGTACCTGCTGTATCTATAATAGCCTTCCATCTCGGCGAACTTGATGAATAGAATACATCCACTCTGAGATGCATTCCTACCCGTTCTACCTCGCCCCAGCTTAGCATATATCCGGTAGAACCGAGAATCATTGCCAGCTCAAAAGCCCATACTGTTGGTGCATTAAAAAAGTACCTCATCAGCACATCAAAGACCACGACAACCATCAGGACTACCATTAACCACCTGGCGCCGGATGCAATCTTTTCATTTATGGAACCAATAATCTGCATTAACTTTGTCACAGCCGGATCCTTTTACACATCATTGTCATTTAGTACTCAGTTATAAATGCATTTGGATTGTCAAGAGTCTTCAATGTTTCGAAGACCTTTCTGAAGTTCTCCTGCGAGGTCATAATCTCATCTAAGAACGGGTCGGCCGCACGTTGACCAACATAGAACTCAGCGGCTGCATCCAACAGTGCCTGATCAAGTAGTGGCGGGACATCCATGCACTGTACGCCGTAGTCGAGCATTCGATCAAATGCCTGTAGGTCCATCTGATATACCTGCTGGTATCTTCGTTTTGCCCACCAGTCATTGGCGATTATAAAGAGATCCTGCAAATCGGTCCCCAGAGCATCCCAGGAATCACGGTTTACGCAGTTCTGAATATTCTGGATAGGGGCTCGAGTCAGTGAGAAATAGGCGTAGGGGCAGACTTCGTGGAACGCCAGTTCCCAGTTCATGTTGGCGCTGCAGCATTCAGCCAGGTCGATAACGCCACGGTCA
>CAYVML010000319.1:0-1040 GCA_964452475.1 uncultured Dehalococcoidales bacterium | reverse complement strand
TGCCTGGTAGATTTCTGAACCGGACAGCATCACTGTTGAGCAGCCAAGCATTGGCATAATCTCGCCGGCATCACCTTTACAACGCATTTTCAGACCATTCAAAGCGTCGGGGCTGTTCTCAAGTTTTACTGTGGACTGAGCCCAGATTTCTCCCGCAGTGTTCCAGGAATAACGGGGAAGCAATACATTGGTGTAACCGGCTTCTGACCATGCTTTCTCCATCAGCTCGGCGCCGCCACCCATGTAGAACCACATGTCCATTGTCTCAATGTCAGGTCCGCCGGGATAGCCGCCGAACGCGCCGGCTGTAGGTATAACACCACGTTCACCCACAACATCAAATGTAGCGAAGTCAAGGACGCCTTCCTGAACGCCATCTGACTCACGTGGTGTAGGAACTATCTCGCTCTGTCCATAAACGGTTATGTCAATACGTCCACTGCTGGCGCTTCTAACCATATCGGCAAAGTCATTCCATGTCACGTAGTTATCTGAACCAGCCGGGCTTCCGCATTGAAATGCCCATTCGTGCACCGTTTCTGCTGGCGCAGGAGTTGGTGCTGGCCCTGGTGCCTCTTCAGCAGCACACCCAGCCATAACCACACTAATAACCAGCATCGCTGCTACTAATATCATGACAGCTTTTGTTTTCACCTTCTTTAATTCCTCCTTAAAAATTTACTATTATTATTTAAATACACCACCACCAGACCACCACTATTTATCTTCAGTATGGCATCACCACCTTTCTTTATAGACTGTTTACTCCATTCTTTCTGATGTTGCGGCAAACTTATACATTATATATTCAAGCCTAACAAATAGTATAAGAATGCCTAACCACTTTGTCAATAGCTCTATCCATATTTTATTTTAATTGCTTGTAAGAAGTCATTCCTCTGAATGTATAATAACCTCCTTTACATCCAGTTCGTGGGGATCCGGCAGGGAGAAGACAAGCAGTTCGCTCTCAGTCTCTATGTATGCCCTCAGAACAGTGGCATCTCTGGGCAGCTCTCCAATTACCTCGAAATATCCTG
>CAYVML010000318.1:0-2062 GCA_964452475.1 uncultured Dehalococcoidales bacterium | reverse complement strand
ATGATGGATACCATTTTAAATATTGGTGATTACTCAAAAATGGCCAGTGCTGTTAGGAGCATATTTGAGTCCTGGGACAGTATGCGGGCGATTGAATACCGCCGCCTGAATGACATCAGTTCCACCCTGGGCACTTCCGCCGTTATACAGGCAATGGTATATGGAAACAAGGATGACGATTCGGGCACCGGGGTTGTCTTTACCCGTAACCCCAGTACCGGCGCCAAAGGCCTTTTCGGCGAGTATTTATCAAAGGCACAGGGAGAGGATCTCGTTTCGGGAGTAAGAACACCAGAACCAATTGAGAAACTAAAGAAGGCAATGCCATCCATTTATGAACAACTTGATGGTCTTGGCGTAAAGCTTGAAGGTTATTTCCGGGACATGCAGGATATTGAGTTCACCATTGAAGCAGGCGAGCTCTATCTCCTCCAGACCAGAAATGGTAAACGCAGTGGATATGCAGCTATGAAAATTGCCGTTGACATGGTTGAGGAAAATACCATAACCATGGAAGAAGCAATTATGCGAGTTACCGTCGCTGACATACGGGGGATGCTGCATAACCAAATCAAGAATCCATCCAAATACAAGGTGCTGGTAAAGGGACTGAATGCCGCACCGGGAGCTGTTGGCGGAAAGGTAGCCTTTGATACCACCACTGTACAGCAGATGGCAAACAAAGGGCTTCCTACAATCCTTGTCAGGGCAGAGACCAGTCCTGATGATATCCAGGGAATCGCTGCCGCAGCTGGCGTTTTCACTCAAAAAGGAGGCTTGACTTCTCATGCGGCTATTGTCACCAGAGCCATGGGCAAGCCATGCATCTGTGGTGCGGAAGAAATCAGTATCAACTATGAATTAAAACAGTTCACCTTCGGGGAACAAATAGTCAAAGAAGGTGATGATATTACTATCGATGGCAGCAGCGGGAATGTATACTTAGGTCTATTGCCAGTGGAAAAGGTAGGACTCACTCCTGAACTTGGCACACTGCTAACATGGTGCAATGGATTCAAGCGACTTGGCATTCGAGCCAATGCAGACACCCCGGAAATGATTGCTCAAGCACAACAGTTCGGCGCCGAAGGAATCGGCCTTTGCCGTACAGAGAGGATGTTTAATGCTCCTGAACGCCTTTCTGTCATCCGTGAGTTCATTCTCGCCAGAAATGAAAAAGAGCAAAGCAAAGCACTGGCTGAGCTGCAAATTTTACAGACAAAAGATTTCGGAGTGCTTTTCAAGGTGCTAAAAGGATTACCCATTATCATCAGGCTTTTGGATTTGCCGCTGCATGAATTCCTTCCACACGAAGACCAGGTGAAAGACGTCCACATACGCCAGCGAATCGCCGACCTCAAGGAAACCAATCCCATGCTGGGTCACAGAGGTGTTCGCCTTGCTGTCACAGTCCCAGAGCTATACCAGATGCAACTTAATGCCATCCAACAGGCAATGGAAGATGTCCCTGCAAATGTATCCATTATGCTCCCGCAGGTTATCACTGCCAAAGAAACACTGCTTGTTAAAGATATGTTAAAAGGGATGAAGCTGAAGTTTGGTGTAATGATGGAGACCGTACGAGCCTGCATGAGGGCAGGGCGTTTGGCTGAAGTGGTGGATTTCTTCTCTTTCGGCACCAATGACCTGACACAGGCAGTATTCTCATTCAGCAGGGAGGATGTGGAGAAAAAATTCCTCTCATCATACCTCAGGCTTGGTATCCTGCAGAATAACCCATTCGAGATACTGGATATCAAAGGGGTTGGCCGTCTCATGGAGACAGCCCTCTTCTGGGCACGGCGCAGTAAACCTGACATTGAAATCGGAGTCTGTGGCGAACAGGCTGGAGAGCCAAACTCTGTTTGCTATCTCCATAATATACTGGTTGATTATGTGAGTTGTAGTCCTTTTCGCATACCAACAGCTAAACTGGTTGCGGCACAGGCTGCCATCCGTGAACGGCGTAACAGTCTAATCCCGGAAATAAGCGAATCAGAGACACCGGCACCGGGGCTATAATGAGTTATGCCTGAGGCGGGCAAGCGTTTCTTTTTATAGC
>CAYVML010000317.1:800-2102 GCA_964452475.1 uncultured Dehalococcoidales bacterium | reverse complement strand
GTTCGCCACAGGGATTGGTTCTTTCTATTCTGCCCAAACCAGGCGTGGGATTATATCTGTTTATTTCATCAATAAACACAATGCCTGGATCTCCAGTACGCCAGGCCGTATTGACGATTTTATCGAATACCTCCCGTGCATTGAGTCTATCGCTTATTTCACCAGTCCTGGGGTTAATTAAATTATAGTCGCTTGCCTTCTCCACCGCTTGCATAAACCTATCAGTCACTGCTACTGAAAGGTTAAAGTTGGTGAGGAATTCAGGGTTCTCCTTTGCAGTGATGAAGTTCAAGATATCGGGATGGTCAACATTCAGAATTGCCATGTTAGCTCCGCGACGCATACCACCCTGTTTTACTACATCTGTAGCGGTATCAAAGACGCGCATGAAGGATACAGGCCCGCTTGCAACTCCTCCTGTAGACCCAACCCTATCTTTTTCGGGCCTGAGTCGGGAAAAAGAAAATCCTGTTCCTCCACCACTCTTATGGATTAAAGCCGTATACCGTACCGCCTCAAAGATTGACTCCATGGCATCTTCTACCGGTATCACAAAGCACGCTGATAATTGTCCCAATTCGCGACCAGCATTCATTAGAGTAGGGGAATTGGGCAGGAATTCCAGGTTTGCCATTAAATCATAAAAAGCCTTCGCTATGGTTTTGGTATCTGCTTCAGGATTATAGATATGTTCGGCGGAGGCTATGTATTCAGCTACCCGTTTGAACATTTCCTGAGGTGATTCAGCGGCTTCCCCTTTCTCATTCTTAGCCAGATATCTCTTATTTAATACTCTCAAGGCGTTATCACTTAGTTCAATTCCTGAGACAACTTGCCGGCTCGATTGAGGGGAGAAATCATCTGCAGAGAGAACCTCATTTATTATCGCCTGGAGTCTTGCAGAAGATACGGCGTATTTATAGCGTACTGGAACGAATTCCTCCATCCCTGGTAACGGTTTTATTGGTTCCAGCCGTTGCATCACCTGTCCAGTAAAGCCCTCCAGCATAGTTCTATCTGTTATCCCCATAGATTCAGCCGCGGCAAAAACAGCTTGGGTCACTTTATTATTATTCGCAGACTTGGCCTGTTTCATTTCCTTTCGGGGGCTGGTCATTTTTATCTTTCTCCGCGTCCTTAGAGGAGAGCATCACCCTTTGTTGAGACAGGTGACTGAGGTACCTGTCTTTTTATTGATGCGGGTGTTTTGCCTTGCGCTAATGTATCCAGCGCTTCTTTGAATGTCCCAATATCAGTAAATTCTCGATAGACACTGGCAAAGCGGATAAAAGCAATGTAGTC
>CAYVML010000317.1:0-790 GCA_964452475.1 uncultured Dehalococcoidales bacterium | reverse complement strand
CTGAATGATAAAGCTCAGCTTCGATGTTATTGATTGTTTTTTCGATTGCTCCTGTGGGCATAGGACGCTTTTCGCAAGCTTTGCGAATTCCAGAGGCGAGTTTTTCTCGATTGTACTTTTCTCGGCGTCCGTCTTTTTTGACTACAAATATGATGTCTGACGCCACGCGCTCATATGTTGTGAAACGGGTTCCACAGCTCAAGCACTGTCTTCGTCGTTTTATTCCATCCCTGATAGGTCGGGAATCTATTACCCTTGAAGTAACACCGCCACAATATGAACACTTCATAACCATACCAATACTTGTGTTAGTCTATGACAGTACTACAATATATAGTAAAAGTCAATAACGTAACAACCATACACATGTATTGCGATAGTGGGTCGCTTATTATTCGCTTTACAAGTTGCGCTTAATATTAATAATAACTATTACTTATACTATTTTTATTTATTATAAAATCTCTTTTATATCCTTAGAACAGCTTACTTGTTGGTGCTGGAGGCTGAGAAGATGTAAGCTTCATCCCCTCTCTGACGTCGCTCTCTCCAAGTAGAGAACTAGGTTGACGGTGGGTACGTCGTAAGAATGAAGGGACATCTAAGGCTTCGCCGCCACCTTTTATCAGCCGGCGGAGCTCTTCTCTACTAACTACCTGACCACGCTGGCCACCAAAACCAGTGGCAATCACAGTAATCTTGACTTCACCGTCTGGCATTTCTGGGTCGTTGACAACACCAAAGATAATGTTAGCGCTTGGGTCAACTGCCTGGCTGATAACATCGGCTG
>CAYVML010000316.1:0-2114 GCA_964452475.1 uncultured Dehalococcoidales bacterium | reverse complement strand
TACGCCCTGTTCATATAACAGTCAATTTTTTGTATCCTGCGAGAGTTTTGGGGCAGCAAATCGCTATCTTGTGCAACAGGGGCAGCTTGACAAGTGAAATTCAGCTAGCTAAAGTGTCCATTAACAAATTGTGCCATAGATGCTGACGACGCACAAAGCGAGTGCTGAAAAGGGATACCGGAAAAGGTAACAAAATGAGGGTATGCGCGAAAAATTCCACATAATCACTAACCGGGGCTGGAATATTGAGGGCCATTTTAGTCAGAAAATTGGCTTAAGGGGGGTGGAAAATGAAAGGAGTCACGTTCAATGATTCTGCGCAGTAAAGTGGAATTACGACTTCCATTATCCCAGCTTCATTACGATACATATGGGTTCAGATTCAGGTGGAATGAAATTTGGCTGGTGATTCCATACGAGCAACAACCGCTGGAGTTTGCAGCCGGTCATCTTCTCGAGGAATTCAAGAACAACCTCAAAGGTGAAATCACAATCTGTCTTCATTGGCACCGAATTTACCACAAAATTGAAGAGGTAGAGGTACCGGAAGATAAGAATAAAAGTGCTTCCGATGAGGTTGCTGATATCACATCCAGCATTGAACAGATCACATCGAAGATTCAATCTTCGGCAGTTAAGGGATCGTTAACCTTAGAGAAAGCTCGAATTGTTCTGGCTGAAAGTGGATTTGACTACAATGATGAAAAAATTCATAGGATTTTGTCTGAAATTGTTAATAATATGCCGCTACAGCAAATTCAAGAAGAAGTGGAAGTGCGTCTTTCAAGCCTGCAGTATGATGCGGATGGAGTCAGATTCTCGTGCGGAGGTGTTTGGTTTCAAGTGCCGGGGAACATATTGCCGTTTGAGACCGGACCTGCTTTGGAAAATATTAAAAGCCGTCTTGATGGTACCATTACCTTCAATATCGAAAAACGTTGTATTGTAAGGTGGGACAGCAAGGCTTCGAAGCTGTGGGTGGGGCAAGTAACCGAAGATGTGAGCCAGGCGGAAATCGCCCCAGATACTCTCGAAGCTTTCAAAGAATTACGAGGCGAGATGATCTGCAACGCGATTGATGATATCGATAGAGTCACATTGTCTCTTGATGAGGTGGAATCTATATTGAAAGAATGGGGATTAGATTTAAATAATCAAGAGATCGGGAAGAGGATTGCTTCCTGTATTTCTCTCTGGACTGAAGAAAAGCATTTTCAAATTCCACTAAAAGATGTCAACTACCGTAATTCTGATATCGAGATTTCCGCAAACGGCGAAAATGTGTCTGTTCCAGCTGCATTATTGCCATTCGAAACCAGCGCTGTTCTGGAGAACATTAAGGAGATATTTGAAGGCGATATTAAGGTTAATATTCATCAACCCATTCGATTCAAGTGGGATCTGACAGGAAAGCAGTTGACGATTGAGCGAGAAAATGCTTCATGCACAATAGAGATCGATGACGAGATCCTCAGCGAATTTAAGAATATTCGTGAGTTGTATGAGAAACTTAGCAATAAGTTTGGCCCGTTCGAGGCGCTCCGCATTATCGCGGGTTCTGTGCTGCAGGAGATGGGGAAAGGGGAACATATTGGAGAGGGACATTATGAACCCGAATGTGTCAGGATTTTAGTGGAAATGGCAAAAATTAGCTATATGACTTCCTGTGACTTTTGGTTTAAGATTGGCAATCTTCTAATCTGGGAACGACCCGAGTATTCGAGCGCAACCTACATATTTGATTGGCCAACGGAGCCATTGAGACACTTTATGTTAAACGTCTGGGGTTCAACATTGTATGATATTCGACACGATCCAAGCAGTGGCTTCAGAGACACAGTTAACCATGATGCTGCTGATGTATCAAAATGGAAAAGGAATCTGGAAAGCAAAATACCATGACTATGGAAGGAAGAAAGTTTTAGGTAAAGCTCTCAACAATAATAGATTCCAAATAGCTACACAGTATTCCGACTAGCCATCACGGCAGAGAATCTTGCCTGAACAAAACGCCCTTTTGTTGTACAAGGGCCATACTAGGCTCGCACACCAACTACCAAGGGTCATAGATTGAGGTAACAAAAGCGAGGAACGTTGTTTGCGAGGTCCGTATG
>CAYVML010000315.1:0-2122 GCA_964452475.1 uncultured Dehalococcoidales bacterium | reverse complement strand
CCGTCTTTATCTAGGATGATTTATACCGCTTGTGGTGAGTTTAAGCATGTAATTGTAATGTTAATAAGAGTATGATTATGTCAATTGTTTTCAGAGGAGAGAAGATAAGGGTGAGTGAAAGTTTAAAGGAGGTAAGGTTAACAATACTATGGGACGTGAAACTAAATATAGAACCGCATCGGGAACCCAGCCTTTTGCAGCAAGCAGAAAGCCATCAATCTGGGAGGTTCTTACCAGCGAGCGATACTTTAAATGGACGCTCCTTATTCCGCTGCTGCTCATACTGTTAATTTTTATGTTATACCCGCTGTTTTATTGTATTTATTACTCATTTCATGAGTGGGGGATGCAGGGAAAACCTATTTTCGTTGGTCTAAAAAACTATAGAGATATGCTGAATGACAGGGCATTTCTAGAGGCTTTAGGGCGGACTCTTGAGGCTATGGTTATATGCATAGCAGCCGAGTTGCTTATTGGTCTGGGTTTGGCCATGCTGTGGAACCGGGAATTCAGAGGCCAGAATATTGTACGAGGATTTAGCCTTTTGCCTCTGCTGGTAGCTCCACTTGTTCTGTCATTGCTGTGGAACTTTTTGCTTGAGTATGATTTTGGAGCAGTAAATCAAATATTAACTGCTATCGGATTGGGCAAGGTCTATTGGTGGACTCCAAAATTTGCCCTCTATACTATTTGCCTTATAACTATCTGGCAATGGTTCCCATTTTCTGTGTTTGTGTTACTTGCTGGTTTAAGAAGCCTACCCAGAGACGTCTTCGAAGCTGCAAAAGTAGATGGTTCCTCTGGCTTGTATACCTTTCGCAGACTGACGCTGCCTATGTTAAGCCCACTTATAATGATCGTTGTCGTATTAAGGGCAATGTGGCTAATAAGATTGTTTGATCCTCTGTATGGAACAACGAGAGGTGGTGTCAGGACCGAGTTACTGGACTGGAAAGTTTACAGAACTGCTTTTGTTGTCTTCGATGTTGGCTATGGTTCCGCGATGGCAATATTTTCTCTGTTTTTGACTATTGCTATTTGTGCCATCATGTATCGGCAGCTGATGAAGGCGTTAGGTGTATTAAAGTGACCAAACCATTTATACAGAATTATGATAATCGTGGTCTTACACATATGAATAAAACCAGAAGGAAGGGAAGAGATGCTTAGAAAGGTTTTGTTTTGGTTGGTAACGGTGATTGTTCTTCTGATAGTGATTGGTCCATTGTTATGGATATACCTGACCGCCTTCAAATCTGCTAACGACATATTTACGACGGAGTTGAAAAAACTGATTGTGTTTGCCCCCACTCTGGATAATTTCAATCGTTTGTTTACAGATTATCCATTTTGGTTCAATCTGGGTAATACAGCGATTATTAGTGTGGTCAGCACCGCTGTCGTAATGATAGTTTCATTGCTCGCTGCGTATAGTTTTGCCCGCTGGAACACTAGCGGCGGGCATTTGCTTTTTGTCACTATCTCAACGAGGATGTTTCCAGGTGTGGTAGCTGCCCTACCCTTCTTTATTATGTTTCGTACTCTTGGATTAATTGACACGCACGCCGGAATAATTTTATTATATGTTTATTTCAACACATCGTTTGCCACGTTCTTAATGTATGGTTTCTTTAGAGATGTTCCCGTGGAACTGGAACAGGCAGCGATGATAGACGGGTATGGAAGGATGGAAGTCTTTACAAAAGTAGTGTTTCCTTTAATCCGGCCTGGGCTGGCTGTTACTTCAGTATTCTGTTTGATATGGTCATGGAACGAATTTTTTTATGCCTTTTTATTTACCCGGCATGCCGCAAGAACAGTAACTGTGCTGATATCTTCGTTCTGGGGTTCTATTGAGGTCCAATACGGGCCCATGGCGGCTGGTGCTGCTATTGCAATTTTACCCACATTAATCGCTGCCTGGTTCATGCAGCGGTATATAATCAGGGGACTGACTTTTGGGGCAGTAAAAGGCTAAGCCAGGAAGAGCTATTAAGAGTACGGCTCTGGACTTTCGTATAACATTTTGGCAAAAAAATAGGCAAGTGAACTTCCAAACGTGAAAGGTTCAAATCGACACTTGCCTAATGGTTTTTACCTATAGAATGCAATGATAGGTAAT
>CAYVML010000314.1:816-2131 GCA_964452475.1 uncultured Dehalococcoidales bacterium | reverse complement strand
AGGAGCGGCGATGCCTAAATATGAGGCTTCAGGGAATCTTCCTGTTCGTAATTTTCGTGATGGCTTATTTCCAGAAGTTAAGATGATTGATGCAGCAGCAGTAAGAGATACTATCAGGGTTAAAATGGATGCCTGCTTTGGATGTCCTGTTCGCTGTAAGAAAGTGGTGGAGGTCACCGGCTCTTACTCAGTTGATCCTGCATATGGCGGCCCGGAATATGAGACATTAGCTTCACTTGGTTCTAATTGTGGTGTTAGTGACCTGAAAGCTATAGCTAAGGGGAGCGAACTATGTGCAGCATATTCACTGGATACTATTTCAACAGGAGCAGTAATTTCGTTTGCCATGGAATGCTTTGAGTATGGACTTCTAAGCATGGAGGACACAAATGGTATCGAATTAAAGTTTGGTAATGCTAAAGCCATGCTGGAAACCATCGAGTTAATTGCCCACCGGAAGGGTATAGGAAATATGCTGGCTGAAGGAACATTGCGTGCAGCTCAAGAAATTGGCAAGGGAGCCATACAATATGCAATGCAGGTAAAAGGGTTGGAACCTGGAATGCATGAACCGAGGGCAAAGCCAGGTCTTGGGCTTGGCTTTATGGTAAACCCGCATGGTGCCGATCACTGTTGCAATCTTCATGATGATAGATATTTTACTGATATACAGTTGGGAGAAATGAAGGCAATGGGAATAGAAGAATCAATCCCATTGTATACGATGAACCCTAGTAAGGTAGCGCTGTTTCGACTTGTACAGTTAAAACGGATTATTTTTGATTCACTTGTCCTGTGCCAGTTCCTTCCATATTCTTTTGAGCATGTTGCCAGTGCAACTGCTGCCGTTACTGGATGGGATACAGGAGTCAATGAACAACTTAAAGTAGCGGAAAGAATACTAACCATGCAAAGGCTTTTTAACATACGTGAAGGCTTTACTGCTAACGATGATTCATTGCCGGAGCGCTTCTTTAGTCCAAAAACAGACGGAGAGCTTTCAGATAAACCGCTTAGCCGAACACAAATGGAAAAAGCTAAACACTATTACTATGTGCTCATGGGCTGGAATGCAGAGACAGGCATACCAATATCAGAAAAACTGGAAGAGCTGGGTATTGCCTGACTAAATCTCGCTTCAAATAGTGTCACCATAGTGATTATTTAAGGTTGTACTAAGTTATACTTTCCCTTGGAGTAGCGTTGTATCAGCGTTCGGCTCGTCTGGCTAAATATTGACTCTAACTGGGTTGGCCTTTTAAGTAGGCTATGATATCTGCCACACCTTAAAAAGGGTTAATTATTAAAGCTTAGT
>CAYVML010000314.1:0-806 GCA_964452475.1 uncultured Dehalococcoidales bacterium | reverse complement strand
AATACCCCTTAGACACCTTCAAAAAACTTCCGGGGAGCATCAACGAGCAGTCTGTTAATTATATTATCAGAGACTCCCATTTCCCTAAGTTGGGGGAAAACAACATTCTTTATATAGAGGTACCCATGTGGATTCAGTTTTTCCCTTTTTTGCGGTGTCCCTGTACGCGCATCATTATCCATATGCCGTGCCAGCGACCAATCGTGAGAGAGACAGAGGCGGTCTTTGTATCCGGCATCAATCAATGCCTTTAGAGTTCTAGTACGGGCAAGCGGACTGGTACCTTGTCCCGGGTAGCGGTCCAGACCGAGATAACATCCCTGCTCAAGCATCCAGACCAGGTATTCAAGGTCGGTAGTGTCGTTTGAGTGGTCCATTTTGACCCGGTTCAGAGGCACGCCTTCTTCCTTGAGAATGGCTATCTGCCGCCTGCCAACCTGCCCTGGGGCATAGGAGTGCAGCATAATCGGGACGCCGGTTTCATGGTGGGCTTGAGCAACAGCGCGTAAAACCTTCTCCTCTTCTGGTAATACACCTGTCATATCGCTGGCTCCCTTCAATATTCCAGCCTTAATACCGGTACCGGCTATTCCTTCCCTGACTTCACGAACAAATCCCCTGGCAAGCCTGGCTATAGAAACACCGGAAAGAAAGCGGGTCTTTTCCAAGCACCAACCGGTACAGGCAATTATGTTGACTCCGGAAAGACGGGAAGCCCTGGCTAAAATATTGACGTCCCTGCCCAGGTCCAGGGTGGTGGCATCAACAACGGTATCTATGCCGCCGGCCTTTGTTCGTTTCAATCC
>CAYVML010000313.1:0-2131 GCA_964452475.1 uncultured Dehalococcoidales bacterium | reverse complement strand
GGTCGCATATTGTGGCTTCCAGCCCCATTCCTTTCTGGCATAGCTATCATCAAATGCCTTCATGACGGCATGTCTTCCGTGAAGCGTTTGGAGAGACGGGTCAAGTTTATAGGTGACTCTGGTTTTGGGGAAACGTTTTGCAAGAAATGTTTCGAGCTCTCTGGCTGAGATGACAGCTGGAATCCCAGCAACATTGTAATTCATCATCTTGATATCCTCTTTGGGTGCTTGTAATACCATATCCGCGGCCCTGGCAGCATCCCTGACATATATCATGGAGATTGTTGTTTCAGGAGTACCATAAATACACTTGTTGGATTTCCCTAAAATTGCGTCTTCAATCATCGGCGGCGCCCAATGACCTGGCGAACGAACATTTGGGCCAATCATCTGGGCATAACGGATCGAGCGGAAGTCTAATCCGAATTTGTTACTATAGAACCGTCCGAGACCTTCAATATACAGCTTGCCACAACCGTAAATAGTGATTGGTCGCTGTATGCTGATATCCGTAGTTACTTCGTCTCTCTGTAAACCAAAGGTGCCCAGGGTGCTGGTAAACATCATTTTCCCCACATCAAACAGTCTAGCGGCTTCCAGCACGTTGTAACTCCCGATGACATTGCTCTGGAAGGAAGCCCATGGGTTAAGCTCGGACATATAAGTGAGCATAGATCCCATATGGTAGATTTCTGTGATATTGTTGTCCCTAACCACATTAATCACCTCGGAAAAGTTACCCAGGTCTCCACGCACCACCTTTACCTTGCTCTCAATGTCTCCTATGCGGTAGCGATTTATAGTGATGTCAAATAGGACCACTTCCTCTCCACGGTCGGCTAGTATGTGTGCCAGTCCCGCCCCAATATATCCCGTTCCTCCTGTAATAAGTTTCGCCATGGTGTTTACTCCTTACTATTATCTATAATGCTCCCCTTCTCCATTCAGGTATGATAATCACTCTAATACACGGAAGATAGAACCGACATCACTGTTACTTCTCCCATTTGGTATGCTTTATTAGCTTTGCCTTTAGAGTATTATACAAAGTGAATAAAAGTTCAATGTTATGATCTGTCTCCAGTGCTTGTGCCACTTATTAATTTACAGCCAAGTTAGAATCGATACATAATGACCCTGAGCCTTATGTAGTTCAGATTATTAATAATGGCTGGCATCGAACATTGACAGAATGATGTCACTGGGGCATGGTATGGTATATGCTAAGATTTGTCAGTGAGGCTGTCTTAATATGATATCGAGTGAGCAGATGCAGTCAAGATTGGAGAGTAGAGAGAATGAGCAGTCCTGCAAGAGAAGGAATCCCGCTATTATCGAAATCACGGTTCATAGCAGGCTTGCAGTGCCATAAACGCTTGTACTTTGAATGCTACCACCGTGACTTGGCGGATCCAGTCAACGTACAGCAGCAGGCTCTCTTTGATGCGGGAACTGATGTAGGGATTCTTGCACGGGAACTCTATCCCGGAGGAATATTAATTGAAGAAGACTATTTCAATCATAGTGCTGCAATAGAGTCAACGAAAACTATTCTCGCTGATAAAAAGATCCCTGCTCTATATGAAGCAGCCTTTATATTTGATGATATCAGGATTCGAGTGGATATTCTGGTGCGTGCAGGTAGTGACTACTTTGATTTGGTAGAGATAAAATCAGGAACAAAGACTAAGGAAGAACATTTTCCCGATGTTGCTGTGCAACTCTATGTGCTCACCGGATTCGGGATCAACATAAGGCATGCTTATCTTGGACACCTGAACAGTGACTATATCTATCAGGGAGGAGACTACGATTTAGCCCGGTTGTTTTCTCTGGATGATATTACTGAGGAAGCGCAAAAGCTGCAGTCTGATATCCCATTGCTCTTAGATGAAATGAGGGCTCCCTTATGGGGGATAGAACCACCTGATATCGATAACGGGAGGCAGTGTGTCTACCCGTATACGTGTGCATTCTATGGGCACTGTCATGCTGATGAGCCGGAGTATCACATCAGCCAGCTCCCCAGGGCGAGTCCAGTATTACTTAAGACTCTTAAAGAAGCAGGTATCGAAGATATCCGTGACATTCCGGATAGTTTTGTAGGGTTGAAAGCTCTGCAGAAACGGGT
>CAYVML010000312.1:0-2141 GCA_964452475.1 uncultured Dehalococcoidales bacterium | reverse complement strand
AGGACATTCCCGTCTTCTCGAAGGATGGACAAGAAAAAAAAGCTCCATTATCTTCAAAACAGTCCAAACCAATTTTAATCTACCCAGCGACAAGAATATGACGGCGTCTGTCATATTCTTTGACCATCATCATAACGTCGTTTTCCCCATTTTTTAATGCTTCAATGGCTGCCATTTGGACCATGATAGGAGCACAAAGCATTGTATATTGATGAATTCTTGTCATGGCTTCGATAATTCTATTTTTGGCTGTGACATATCCTATACGCCAGCCGGTCATGGCATAACTTTTTGAAAATCCACCAATTAATATCGTATTCTCTTTTGCCCCAGTTAAGCTAGCAAAGCAAGTGTGCTTCATACCATAGGTCAGCTGTGAATAAATTTCGTCTGATATAACCAATAAATCGTATTGCTGAGCTAAGTCAGCAATTTGGGATAGTTCTTCTACAGGCATCACTGCTCCCGTGGGATTTGAAGGATAGCCAATAAGAATGGCTTTAGTTTTTCTGGTAATGTGTGATTCTATATCGCTGGCTCTGATAATGAAGCTGTTTTCTCTACTGGTGGGAATAGAAACGGGGACACCTCCTGCTAATACAATGCAGGGAGAATAAGCTACATAGCATGGGTCTGGTATTATTACTTCATCTCCAGGGTTGGTAATGGCTCGCAACGCAAGGTCCAATGCCTGGCTGGTACCCACAGTAACTAATATTTCACTCTCTGGCTTATAACTAACCTGATATAAAGTTTCAAGATGCTTGGCTATTTCCTGCCTTAGCTCGAGCATGCCATAATTTGAAGTATACATAGTATAGCCTCTTTCCAGTGCAGATGTGGCTGCATCTCGAATATGCCTTGGTGTTACAAAATCTGGTTCACCTATACTAAGAGACACGACATCTTCTGTAGAAAAAAGAAGCTCAAAAAATTCCCGTATACCTGATGGTGATATCTTTTTTAAATTATTATTTATGAAATTATCGATATTTTTCAATTTTTAGGTATGTATATTCACTTTTACTTCACAGCGTTATAGGAAGCCGTTTTATCTGTTCAGTGGCTTCTAAAATCTCTCCACTATCCTTATAACGCCTGAGAAGAAAGTGTGTAACTGTACTTTGTACTTCTTCAATAGGCGCAAGTTTTGTTGTCACAAAACTGGATATATCTTGCATGCTCCGACCTCTTACTATTATTGCAAGGTCATAAGTTCCTGAAACCAGATATGCAGAAAATACTTGAGGAAAACTATATATTCGTGCCGCTACGGCATCAAAACCAATATCTTGCTGTGGCGTTATCCTAACCTCAATCAAAGCCCATATTTTTTCTTTTCCAAGTTTAGACCAGTCAACAATGGCAGTGTACTTCAAGATTGCCCTATCCTCTTCTGCTTTCTTAATTGCTTTTTCTACCTGTTTAGCTGAAATTCCAAGTTTATTAGCAATCTGCGTACTACTTTCTCGAGAATTTTTTTCCAGTATTTCTAGTATATTTTCCATTCGCACTCCTATATTGGCAAGTGATGTAGAAGAGCTGAAAACAGTACCATGCATAATATAGCAAAAGGATATGAAGCTCCATAACCAGCACCTGGTTTATTACTCTTGGTGGCATCTATAGCAGCTCCAAGTCCAGGAGTACTGGTCATGCTACCGCATATTGCGCCAGCTAATATTACCCAGTTAATATGAAATACATAATAACCCAGCAGAAAACCTGAAAATACTCCGATAGTAGCTACTACTATGCTTACCAAAACAAGATAAATTCCTACACCAGTAAAAGCTTCAATCACATAGTGACCGTAACGCAGTGCAATTACAGATAAAAAGCACACAAGACCAAAACTACGGAAAGCCCCTAATAGAGTGGAATTCATTTGAAAATTAAAAGGCCCCAGCTTTACCAGGTAGCCTAATATAAGTGCAACTATCAATACTCCCCCCGTGGTACCCAGGCTAATCCATCCAAAAGAACCAAGGTGAATTCCAATTTTACCAAGTGCCAGTCCCAGGAACATAACAAGACAATAAGCAGCTACATTAAAAGGAACATCCTTTTTATTTCCCAGGTCAGTTGATTTGGATGTATCAAGCATTTCAGCTTCTTCTCGTTCTTTTACCAGGTCAAGT
>CAYVML010000311.1:0-2142 GCA_964452475.1 uncultured Dehalococcoidales bacterium | reverse complement strand
CCCTGATTTCCGTTTCATAAGTGCCGTCCTCTGAGCTTACCAGTTCAACCTGGGATTTGCCCAGTCCCATCTTGACCAGAGCTTCACTCAGTGGCCCGACCTCCGAGTATAGTTTGCCTCCCAGGTTGATTCGCCCAGGTACCATTGCTACCGTGGGTGTATTGATATCAAAGATAGGGGTTGCCCTGGTTACATTAAGAGTGGTGCTGGCGACTACCGGCGCATACTTTCCAGCCGGTCCTGCAGATACGGTAACCATATGTTTGCCTACATCCAGTTCGGGGGATAGTTCTATCTTTTGTGAGAACGCCTCTACTGCACTGACCTCAGCAGTAAGAACATCATCGAGATAAATTTCAACCTTCCTGTCCCTGGACGGCGGGGACCCACCGTAATCGAATCTCCCGGTGACAACGGTTTCTAGGCCGGGATAGGCTTTATCCTCTACTATAGCTTCAAGTTTGGCCTCATAATATGAGACCGCCAGCTTTACCACCGGGCTCAGGGAAGATATAAAGCATCCCTTGTCCTCATCCCTGGGGTAGTATAGCGCCTGCAGGTCCATCTCAGGTATATATTGGTATGGCACCTGTAACGTACCCTGATAATATCCGCTCGCTTCGGTTGTCACGGTGAGAATAGGAGAGCCATTAAGTAGGATGTCTATCTTCCGTCTGGAAAGGCCTGTTCTACTGGAGGTTAACATGCCCCGGAAGTGAATATTATCCCCCACGAAATTGAACACTGGCTCTACTTTGAGGGTAACACTGGTAGGGTTTAGTACTTCTACTGGTATTGCTTCTTGCAGCGTATTTGGCAGGATTTCTTCATATAAATTGAGTACATCTCGTATTCTCTCTATCTTCTCCAGCACTTCATTGTATGCCTTTTTAAGGCTGCTGCCTTCTGGGGCGGAAGGTAGCTTAAACCACCTGCCAATGATGCCAGTAGCTTCCTCAATACCTCGTGCTAGCTCATAATTTCCCTGGGATAGCCTGGAATAGATTTCGTCTGTCAACTGAGTAGCTTCTTCGAATCGATATTGGCTGACAAGCGTCCTCAGTCTGCTTGAATATTCCTCAATACTCGCTATCAGGTAAGACAGGGAAACATTTGAGTTACCGAAAGAGTTGATTGCCTCTTCCAGTTCTGGAGGAACATTGGCAAAACGCAACTTTTCCAGCCTTGCTTCAAGCTCTTCTGGCTCTCCCTTCAATGTAAAATCCAGTGTCTCAGAGCAATACTGCAATAAGGAAACGAGGCTAAACACCTGTTCGGCTGTTTCTGGATTCTCATGAGGAGTGGCAGCAAATACCGAAGTGTTTATTGTACATGAAATAACCACACATGTGATGGCTACCGGTGTGATTTTCTGCAAACTTCGGAAGAATATCATCTGCCTGACCAGATTTCTATCGCTTTAAAGACTACTATCACTATGAAGCCAGCGAATGATACGGTAGCAATAGTATTAAGGGCTTTCCTTGCCCTGGGATTGAGGTACGCATAGAGCAGTGTAATTATCAGATAAGCAATGATATTAATGACGAAGTAGATGGCAAGGTCATCCTGGCCGGAGAAGGCTAGCAGTGTATTTATCAGGCAAGCCGCCAGGGCCAGAGATACTATGTATTTATTATATATCCTCAAGACAGTACCTCGAGTATAATCCTGCTTTTTCCTTTGCTGTAGTTTTCTTCCTGTATTCTGATGGGTTTTCCCAGGGCTTCACTTGATATGGCAGCCACTATTGACGCTATAGGGCTTCCGAGACAGCGATAATACCAGATATCCTCGTAGTGCAACCTGGGGCCATTGATATCTACATGCACCTGGGCGTCGGATAGGCTTACAGTGACCGAGTTAGCCAGGTCCAGTAACCCTGTTAAAATGTAGGTCGCCGCAGCCTCAATTTCCCTTGATGTTGGTCCCGGCTTTGTCTCCAGCATGTCAATATTGATACTCCCCGGAGTTGTAACTGCAATTGCCATGTCATCCGGATTAACGCCGTATCTGACTATTAATCGCCCTGGAATCTTCTTCCTGATTTGCTGAATATCTCTTGTGTCCACCAGTGGTATCAGGGCTTGTGGGTGACCATCCCTCATGGCCGATGGAAGATATACCGCCTTGTTTCTTAAC
>CAYVML010000310.1:0-2158 GCA_964452475.1 uncultured Dehalococcoidales bacterium | reverse complement strand
AACCATCTCTGAGGTTAAACAATATAAACCAATCTTCCCCAATGTATGAGTTTGAACTAATTATGGTGATAATACATCAATAATATCTATTTCTATTTTCGCCATCTGATTGGTTTTCAGCTCGTTTACCTGTCGCCTTGAAAAAATGATTGCACTTTCTAGCGTATTGTTACTTAAACCCTAACTACCTGTCTATAAGGGTGAAATCTAATATATTGCAAGATAATACTAATTATCTTTATAGCTTGATTCGTTATGTGATCATTATATTTTTACCTTAGTCTAGCCCTGTTTTCTATGTGTATGTCGGAGTGAACTAACATACCTCTTTTCTTTTTTCTTGATCGCTATTATGCCCATGAGTCATTTTGAGTGTTATAATCCAATCGTTGATATGAAGGTAAACGAGAGCTGCATAGGGAATTTCTAAAAAGCTATGGAATTTATAAACCATGGTGATTTCCTAGAGGCTAAATGGGTCTTAACTATTTGGACCAAACGAGCATAACGAAGAGGAGGTGACAAATGAACACTCAGTCAACTACAACCCAGACCGACCAGGACGATGACTTCACCCGCTCAGCTAGGCCTGTGGCCAATGTGGGCAAGCGCTTCTATACCTGGGCAACCCTTGGAACATTCACCGGTGCCTCATTTCTCGTAGGTGGACTCTGGGCACTCATGAATCGCCTGAACCTTCCTTCCTGCAAGAGTGAGGGTTGGCCCCTACTGTTCTCGTTCGTGGTGATAGCTGCCTTCGCCTTTGCCTCTGAGTCCGAGTTTGCAACCAAGAGGCATCAAAAGGTCCAGAAGGGGCTGCTGGCCCTAGGCAACGCACTGCTGGTCTATTTCATTGTGGTCGGAGGCAGCGGCGTGTCGAGTTACCGTGAGAAGTTCGGCAATGCCTATCCGGACCGGCCGGCGGAGAAGCTAGTCTCAATGTGCCGATGGAATGAACAACAATTAGGAGACTTACTCCAGAAATACCCAACTTATTTCACTGGCTGCTAAGATGTGCTCGTTCCTCATATGATTATAATCCAAGGCTTGTAGCCCTTCCTTTTCCCAACAGTCGCGGTCTGGGGCTCCACTTCATGGAGTCCATCGGGACACATGGCTATATTCCAAGCGTGGAATCCTCGAAGAGTCTTCCCAAAGACGAGTCCGACACCGTTTTCTTGCCTTTCACTGGCAGCAGCCTTAAATAACAGTGCTGCATCATCACAGTCAGAAACATCCTTTATATACTCAAACCTTTCCCTAATTAGCGTAGCTATCTCTGTGAGAGTTGCCACTGATATTAATTTATATTCTGTATCTAGGAGGAATACCAGTGGAGTTTTACAAGCCCATGCCACCCTTGAATATGTTTTCAATCCTGATAACATCTGGGTCACCTCCAAAACATACATTAGCATTGTTTCGTTCTGCCACCACATTTAGCAAACTGCAGAATACCACATTTTGGCTTTTGGTTTAGTCTTATCGCCTTCCGACATATAGTCCGAATCCGAAGTATTTAAACAAATTTATGATACTTCTGGGAAAAGTTAAGGCTTCTTTCGTGAACCTCCTACATGCTGGGCTCTTGATAAACAGGCATAAATATCTAGACCATGCTTTTATAAAATCCAAAATTTCAAATTGTTTGATTTCGTTAATCCATTGGTTTATAGCATTTGTTTTATAGACTTTCGCTACTATCTCTTTCAGTCCACAGACTTCCAGTAATTCTTTCCAGCCATCGTTACAGGTCAGGAACTCAGCACTCATAATCCTGTATAGATATGCGACTAACTCCTGAGGCGGTGTCTTTAGCCAAGTTACCTCGTTAATCCCAACATATCCTTCCGGTTTTATCACTCGCACATATTCTCTTAGCGCTCTTGATTTGTCTTTTATGAATGCGTTTACTGACTCGCAAATGACAATGTCAAAAGTGGAGTTATCAAATGGGAGGTTCTGTGCATCAGCCACTCTGAATTCTACTTTATTCTTTACTTTCTTCTTTCTTGCCCTTTCATTAGATCTACTGACCATCTGTTCAGAAAGGTCAACACCAACTACTGCACAATTATACTTTTTAACCAGGTAGCATGGTGTAACACCAACACCACAACCAACGACCAGTACATACTTATCACCACTGATATGGCAT
>CAYVML010000309.1:874-2224 GCA_964452475.1 uncultured Dehalococcoidales bacterium | reverse complement strand
GGCTGGAGATATGGAGATGAGTTGAGTTTCACTACCAGTCCCTCTGCTGATAACCCGCCTACTTGTCTCATTGAGCTTTGCGCGCAAAGTACTACTTCTCAGATAGGTACAGTGGATGTAGCAGAATTCTTTGACATCTATGTTGGGAGTTCTACCGATGACACAGACATTACCGAGGTCCGCTTCTCAAGTGATGATTTCCAGGATGGTAATCCTATGGGCGAATGGACGGGATGGTATGATTGGAACGTTTCTTCGGGAGACTGGAATGCGGCAGCCAAGACTGAAGCCTGGTCTTTTGCCACAGGCGGTCTCAAAGAAGTCTGGGCAGAGGTGAAAGATAGCGCTGGCCAGACTGATTCTGATTCAGCCAACATAAAGGCTATCTATACCCCAAATCCATGTGGGTATAGGTTTGTCAACTATGGAGTTAGAAAGGATAATACATTGACCTTTTGGAACAACGAAGGGCTTAGTGAAAATAGTAAAAACCAAATCTTTGACGCTGTATTCGACCAGAGCACCATTCAGGATACTGAAACGAAAAGAGAACTGATGGATAGCTTTGGACTGGGACCAAAAGATGACTCATTCTATGGCGGCAATTGTTATGGCATGGCTGTATCATCTCTCATGGAATATTCATATCCAGACCACGATCCCTTTGGGCTAGACCCACAAGAGGAAATACCTACGTATAGACTGAATGAGGATGGGAGTGATCCAAAAGAAGTGCAAGAGTGGTTGTCAAATATAATAAATTGGGATGCCAGCGATGATAACGGGGGAATAACGGACAATCCTGTGCTCGAGCGTATTTTGAAATTTCAAATATCTCAATATTGCAAGGAAGCCAAAAACAATCGTCTTGACTACTCGAATGATACGACAGGGCTTATACATTTTTTAGAAGCAGAAATTGCTAATAACAAAATGTATGCGATAGCTATTGGATATTATTATAATGATGATGGTGTAAAGAAAGATAGCGGGCATGCATTGATACCATACAGGGTTGATAATGCAGAGAATAATATATATGTATACGATCCCAATCATCCTGATGATAATAGCCGCTATATAAACGTTGATGCTGGAACATGGCTATATAACATGGGATGGACTATGTGGCCACCAAGTAATGCAATCGATCAAGTCATTATACTTATTCCTATAGAAAAACTTTTCAATAATGGCTCTCAGACCGTCACACCTGTCAATGTTGGTGGATCATTGTTTTCCTTAGAAGGAGGCGCTAATCTGGTTCTATCTGATGCCGAAGGAAGAACCACAGGCTTTATTGATGAAGAATTCATCAAAGAAATTCCAGGACTAAAAAGGATTGATCCA
>CAYVML010000309.1:0-856 GCA_964452475.1 uncultured Dehalococcoidales bacterium | reverse complement strand
GGATATGCTTCAACACAACAAATTTATTATATGGATGATGATGCACAATTAACATCCACCATCCAGGGAACAGTAACCGCTCCCTATTCACTGACGAAGTTCGGGCCCAGTTATTTTGGCGATATCTCAGGCTCTTTCAGCGAGGATGGAGAGATCCATACCATTACATTCTCATCTGATGAAGCTGGTTTACGCTTTTCAAGAGAGAGGGTACTAGGAAAAGCTGAGCTTCGCCAGAGCTCAGAACAGGCAACTTACAGTATAACGCTACACAAGAATATCGATGGCACAGGTCAAACTGTATCTGCGACAGATATCCCTGTCCCTGTTACTCCTGATGCTGCTCATAACTACACAATCGATTGGGAAGCTCTTGCCGCAGGCGAAGAAGCGGTTACCATCAAGAAAGACTCAGATGGCGATGGAGAATTTGAAGAAATCATCGTGACAAGTCAGCCAAATATACCCAGCAACCCTTCACCAGCAAATAATATGACTGTCGTTTTCTTAGATACTAATTTGAATTGGGAAAGTGGAGACCCTGACATAAGTGATAACGTTACTTATGAAGTTTTCTTTGGCACCAATACAACACCTCCCCTAGTGGAAACCGTCGGTCCTTTTGCAGCCAACCAGACTTCCTTAAGTTATGCTTTGGATCAGCTCAGTCCGGGCACTACATATCACTGGCAGATAGTCGCCAGAGATAACTATGGCATCACTATAGAAGGACCTGTATGGAAGTTCACCACTACCTTTACATCGTATAATATAACCCTGGCAGCCGACTGGAACCTGGTATCGTTGCCACTGATTCCTGACAACACCGATATCGATGCTGTTATCAATGCCGCTA
>CAYVML010000308.1:0-2226 GCA_964452475.1 uncultured Dehalococcoidales bacterium | reverse complement strand
GTGGGGCTTGGCTATGTAGACCAGGCCACCCAACACCTGCTACAGCAGCTTTGTGGGGAACGGGCAACTATAGCTGGGGCAGTACGCAGCACCATGAAGACCGTAGGGCCAGATCCTTTGTTTGGCGCAAAGCTCAAGTATTTCCCCAGCCAGAGCGGAGACAAGTCGCTGGAAGACATTTTCGACTTCTAATTATGCTCCTCCTTAACACCATTTCCTGAAATAGACGACGGACGGCATCTTCTGGCAGTAACCGTAAAAGGCGAAACCACTGCTACTATAGTACTACATAATATAGTCATGATAACCAAAATCCCAAAACATATCCTGGCATATGTCACATCAGTGACTTAAGTCATATACAGGACAGCAGTCTATCCGTTTCTCACTCTATAACCCAATACTAATTACCCACAAACAATAGTACCACTGGCTAGAGTAACCCTTACTCCCGTACTACATACAGCAGAAGCATCTTATGAAAATATGGCTTCCTTGAAAGCCATATTTAACCAGCAGAACAAATGGATAGACAGAGCCCTTCACCTGTTTGTATGCCTAGCTTTGAGTCTGTCGCTTGTATCATGGACAATGACCAGCACTGTACAGGCAGATAAGGGAGGCAGATTACCAAATCAGTACCTCATCGACACCCTTGATGAAGATGGAGAAGAGATAGACCTGATACTGGTGCCAGGCAGTCCACCTGACACCACAGCACCTGCAGCAGAACTTCCTAAACGTGGAGCTAGCGGATGCAACATCCTCTCCTCTGTACCAGCGTTCAACTGGTGCTACGGTTGCTCGGCTACCGCGGCTGCCATGTTGTTCGGCTACTACGATAACCAGGACTATCAAAATATGTATGATGGCCCTGCCAACGATGGAGATTGCCCGATGACCAATTCGATATGGGGCTCAGGTGAATGCACATTGAGCGCCACACATCAGGGCTACGATGGGCTTTCGGGAAAAGGACATGTAGATGACTACTGGGGGAGCCTCGGTAGCACAAATGATCCCTACTACGGCAACTGGGATGAGCATGGTTATGCAGACTGCACTGCTGACTTTATGGGCACCAACCAGTATCACAACTGGAACACCAGCGATGGTGGTACCTTCTTCTTCTTCCGAGGAGACGGCAGTCCTATGTATGATTACAGCGCCTGTGAACCTAACTTCCGTGATGGCTGTCATGGCATGCGGCTATTTGCCGAATCACGTGGCTATGACGTAGATGCGAACTTCTCCCAGTATATAAAGGGAATCAGCAACAACCCTGACAAGGGATTCAGCTTCTCCGATTTCCAGGCAGAAATCGACTCCGGCCAACCGGTAATAATCCAGGTGGCAGGACACTCAATGCTGGGCTTCGGCTATAGCGAGCCCGATGCTGTTTACCTACACGATACATGGGATCACAATGACCACTCCATGACCTGGGGAGGCAGCTACTACGGCATGCAGCATTACGGGGTCACAGTAATTCGGCTGGAATCCACAGAGCCCACTCCTCCGCCCGAACCAGAACCCAAACCTCCGACAGCAAGCACTCTATCCGCAGGCTCAATGGAACAGCACTCCACCACCCTTAACGGCATCCTCGACAATGACGGCGGTGAAAGCTGCCAGTTCAGCTTTCAATACGATATCGATTCAGGTGAACCATACGACTTCAATACCGGCTGGTCAGGCAGCCTCAGTTCCGGTGAAGACTTCAGCAAGACTATCTCCGGACTCGAGGCAGACACCACCTACTACTTCCGCGCTCAAACTAAGAACAGCGCCGGCTCTTCAAGCGGCGCAGAACTCACCTTCACCTCCTTGCCAGAACCCGTATCGCCGGAGGCTCCAGCTTCATTCTCCGCTGTAACCTCCGGCAGCCACCAGATTGACCTCTCCTGGACCAGGGCTACTGGCGCTGACCTGACAAAGATACAGCGAAAGCAGGGTGGCTTCCCTGCAGACAAAGACGATGGAGTTGAGCTTTATTTCAGCAATGGAGAAGCCTTCTCCAATACAGGGCTCTCACCTGAGACCACTTACTACTACCGTGCATGGTCCTTCACTGAGAACGGCGAACTGTGGTCTGATACCTGTGCCGAAGCTCAAGCCACTACCGAGATATCGATAGCCTCTCCAATAGTAAACACTCTATCCGCAGGCTTAATGGAACAGCACTCCACCACCCTTAACGGCATCCTCGACAATGACGGCGGTGAA
>CAYVML010000307.1:0-2230 GCA_964452475.1 uncultured Dehalococcoidales bacterium | reverse complement strand
ATGAAATATAACAAATAATTGTTAAGCAGTTGTTAAGAATGGTGTTATTATATCACGATAGAAATTTCTCTTTTAGTTTCTCAAGTTGTTATGATTCTTGGAAGTTTCTGGAGCACAAAATAAGATACGGGTGACAAAATATAACAATGGTGCTAGACTGAATGCAAGATGTCTAAAACATATTTACAACAGTTGCTTAATGGGGTCGTTGAGCCGCTGATGCTCTTCATTATTAGTGATCTGCCCATGCATGGTTACCGAATTGCTAAGGAACTGGAACAGAGAAGCAATGGTTATTTCAAGCTCACAGGAAGTACAGTGTATTCTGCCTTACGCCGTTTAGAGAAACAGGGCCTGGTATTAAGCTCATGGCAACAGGTGGCCAAGAAACAGAAACGGCGATATTACCAGCTTACAGAGAAAGGCTATCGAATATTGGCAGAAAAGCTGACTGAATGGAGTAAATTCTCTGGTGCCACCGGGCAGGTCATCAATCAACCAGCAAAATGGAACTGAGCATCCTGGGAGCTCATGACCTGGAGAGTAAAAATGCACATCCTACCTCTTTATTAATTGATGACCGATTGGTTATTGATGCAGGTGGATTAACCGCTTCACTGACATTGTCCCAGCAACAGAAAATCACTTCTGTATTGCTTACCCATCACCATCTTGACCATACCAGGGACCTACCTACACTTGGTTTTAATGTCGTCCTCTGGCAAGGGCAAGTAACAGTCTATGCACTACCGCAAACTTTCGAGGTCATCGTGCCTTGTCTTCTTGATGGCAGAATATATGTTGATTTACTGAATAATCCCACACTGGTCTTGAAAGGGGCTATGCGTTCTGGCCCCGTCTCGCCAGCGGATGAAAAACCACCGTTAAGGCTGTGCAGTATAGCACCCTATCAAAAAGAAACTATCGCAGGATATGAGGTTCTACCTATACCTGTAAATCATAGTGTGCCAGCCGTTGGATATTTGGTTAGTTCTCCGGCTGGAGGCAGCTTGTTTTATACTGGCGACACCGGGCCTGGATTAAGTGATTGCTGGCGACATATCTCTCCCCAAATGCTTATTATTGAAGCAACAGCGCCCAGCAGGTTTGCTTCTGAACTTGCGAAGAAGGGACACCTCTCTCCTCAGTCTCTTAAGGAGGAGCTAATCCAGTTTCAACTGATTAAGGGCTATATACCCAGAGTAATTGTTGTCCATAGGGCACTTCCTTATGAACAGGAGATAGCAGCAGAAATTGCAGAGGTAGCGAATGAGTTGAAGGCTGATATCAGCTTGGGCTATGAAGGGATGAAGGTGGTCGTATAGCAATCACTACCTGTTGAAACTTTTTCGTAATTGCTGGCGAGATTATCGACTTAGTGGCATCGAGTAATCGGGTATGCTGTTGCTATTCATAACAGTGAGTTCAGTTTCCAGGTAGTTTACTAAATCCAGGTTAACAAATTGAGTGGTTCGAGCAATAGCCTGAGCTATCTGTTTCGCCTGGCTATTGCCATGCAGCAAATGAACCATACCTTTGACTCCCCATAGTAGTCCTCCGCCATCTCGTTCGTTTCTGGTTATTCTAGTGAATAACCTTACTTGATCGAGTATCTTCATTACCGATCCAGCCAGGGGAACATTATCTACCTGATGTCGTAACCATTTGGCAAAGTAGTGCCCCAGGCTCTCATAGAATTTCATTAAGACATTACCAACTATACCATCACAGACAATCACATTGGCTTTTTCGGCCAGGATATCATACCCTTCAATATTGCCTATAAAGTTCAACCCACTGCTCTGGAGCAGCGTATAGGCTTCTTTGATTAATCTGGTGCCTTTTTCTTCCTCGATACCAACACTGAGAAGAGCAACTTTCGGGTTGGATATGTGAAGTATCTTCTTCGCATATACCGACCCTATTATTGCAAAAGATAACAGATGATGAGCTTTACAATCTATATTGGCGCCACCATCAACGATTATAGTAGCAGGGGCAAGACCGACAAGCGGTACACAGATAACAGGGCGCTTAATTCCTGGCATCAGTCCCAGGGTCTTCATAGCACTTACTGCTACAGCCCCTGTTGATCCGGCACTGATAACTGCATCTACCGCACCGGATTTCACCAAATCCATAGCTACGTTAATGGTAGCATTTGGCTTGCGGTAAATGGCGAAGGCAGGAGATTCGCTTTCCCTGACAACCTCTTCTGCACTGACCTGGG
>CAYVML010000306.1:0-2233 GCA_964452475.1 uncultured Dehalococcoidales bacterium | reverse complement strand
AGCTCCTGGCAAGGAAGCAATAAGAGATTTACTTTCTGAAAATCAGCCCGTTCTCATACTTATGGATGAGGTTTTGGAATATGTGACCAGGGCTGCCGGGGTCAAGGTGGTTGAGAGCACCTTGGCGGCACAAACCATCGCCTTTGTGCAGGAACTTACTGAAGCAGTTAGTGCTCTTGATAAAGTCTGCCTGGTGATAACTTTGCCATCAAGTATTATGGAACATTACGGCGAAGGAGCAGAAAAGCTGTACCAGCAATTGCAAAAGGTGGCGGGCAGGATTGAGAAGATTTACACACCGGTTCAGGAGAATGAGATTACCAGGATAATCCGAAGGCGACTCTTCAGCGACCTTGCAGAGGATGATGCCAGGAAGGTGGTTGTCAATTTTATCAAATACGCCGAAAAGGAGGGCATTTTACCGAGTGAAACCCAGCCCAGCCAATACCGAGACAGATTCCTTGACTCATATCCCTTTATGCCCGAGGTTGTGGATATACTCTATCACCGCTGGGGCAGTTTTCCAACATTCCAGAGAACACGAGGTGTGCTAAGGCTTCTTTCGCTGGTGATATATTCCTTAAGGTCAAAGAGCAAGCCATACATTAGTCTGGCAGATTTCAATCTGGCTGACCAGGAAATTCGCCAGGAGCTATTGAAGCATATCGGGCCAGAATTCAATGGCGTTATCGCAAATGATGTTACTGACTTTGATGCTGGCTCTCAAAAAGTGGACACAGTCCTTGGTAAGGCTTACCGAGGGTTAAATCTTGGCAGCCGTGCAGCCACTAGTATTTTCCTCTACTCCTTCTCAGGTGGTCATGAACGTGGTGCTACACTGGGGGAAATCAAGCGTTCAGCGTCTACAACTGAGAATCCAGCCAGCGTTGTTGCCGAAGCAACTGAACAGTTAAAAGGCAAACTATTTTATCTGCAGAATATAGGTGATAGATATTTCTTCACTAATCAGCCCAATCTTAACCGCATAGTGCTGACCAATATGGAAAATGTCAGAGAAGAACAGGTTGTCGAGGCAGAGCGGGAGCTTTTGAGGAGTAGCATTTCGGGCAGTAAGCTGAAGATTTTCACCTGGGAGGAAAAGCCAGCAAATATCCCCGATTCCGAGGAGATCAAGCTTGTGATTCTGAGCAAAGAAAACAAACAGATTATCATTGATATGTTGAAAAATAAGGGCCAAACACCACGGGTTTACCGCAATACCTTGTTTTTCCTTTATCCTTTGGAATCAGAGAAGCCAGTATTCATTGGCACAATCAAGCGCAAACTGGCTTATGAGTATATTGAAGTCGATAAGACCATTAATCTTTCTGATGAGCAAAGGAAAGAAGTCAGGGAAAGGCTAAAACAGAGCGAAGCAGACGTCCGAGAATCCATCCGCAGGCTCTATCGCCTGCTTTCAGTCCCTGTTAAAGAGGGAACCAAAAAAACTGACCTGGGGATACCTACTTATGGTGAGCAGAAGAGCCTGGACCAAGAAGTATATGAGAAGCTGCGCACTGACGGAGAAATTCTGGAGAAGATTGCCACACTGCTCCTAAAAGAAAAATACCTTAGAGACTAGGAGTATATTTTCACTGCCCAGTTATATCAATCATCCTTGAAGACACCTGGCGAGCCCAGACCAATCAGTAAGCTAGCCCTGGAGCAGGGTCTTGCGGAAGGTGTGCGTATGGGGATGTTTGGGTTAGGCGAATTAGAAGACGATAAGCCAGTCTGCAGATACTTCAAGCAAGAACCCTCTGTGGCTTTCTCTGAAAGTGAAGTGCTTCTAAGTGATAAAATATGCCAAAAACAAAAAGAAATGGATAAAGCTTCAAAGGATGGAGTAAAACCTTATACGCCAATCACTGTAACTACGCCACTACCAACTACTGGAGAAAACGGATCTACACTTGCTCCGCCAGGGCATGTTAGAAATGTGATAAACATGAAGTTTCAGGTACCCAAGGGCAAGGTGTCCAGTATTATGGGGGTTATGAACCTGCTACAAAGCAAATTTGACAAATTGGAGATAGAGCTTAATGCGAATGGGGGAGAAATCTCCGAGCAGGATTATGAGGAGAAGATAAAGGAAGCATTCAGACAGCTTGGGGTTAACATCTATGAGAGATGAACTGGAACAGATAGAAAAAGGGTTCTACGTCAATAAGTGTGAAACAGCATCATTTCTATCGTCGGTGGGGTAAGCATCCTGGGCAGGGTGGTCATTGCT
>CAYVML010000305.1:275-2260 GCA_964452475.1 uncultured Dehalococcoidales bacterium | reverse complement strand
CAGGATTGCCAGGTAATCCCAGATGAAGTATCTTTTTATCACCAATTATTATGGTACCAAAGGCAGATGGCTTTCCAGGTTTCATACATACTGTCCACAATGCAATTTTACCACGTTTAGCCAATACATCTTTCACCACATCATAGTCTCCAAGAGATACACCTCCTGAAGTAATAAGCATGTCGCAACCTTCTGTTTTATCTATTTTTTCGTTAATTGACTCAACAGAATCCCGTCCAATTCCAAGAATTTTCGGTTTACCACCATACCATAATATTTGGGCAGCAAGGGAATAAGCATTGCTGTTGTAAATTTTACCTTGAGTTAGCGGTTGACCTATATCTACAAGTTCGTCACCTGTAACTAAAACGGCGACAATGGGGCGACGAATAACTGAGGCATTGGAGTATCCAAGTGATGCCAGAACGCCAATTTGTGCTGCATGCAATATAGTTCCCTTTGGTAATACCATTGTACCTTTAGAAATATCCTCTCCCTTCCGCCTGATATTCTGTCCTTTTTTAGTTTGCCTAGTAATTCCAATAAAAGATGAGTCGGCTCCAGTATTTTTTCGTATAACCTCATCGGTATCTTCGAATTGTGCTATAGCGTTAGCTCCTTCAGGTAACACTGCTCCAGTCATTATACGGATTGCAGTTTGTGTTGTTACCTTTTTGCTGGCTAAATATCCAGCTGCAACTTGATCAACAACCGGTAATATTATTGGAGCAATATTACTGGCTCCATATGTGTCTTCTGCTCTTACTGCAAATCCATCCATTGCAGAATTATCTAACGGTGGCACATTAATGTGAGAAAATATATTTTCTGCGAGTACTTGTCCCAGACAATCTAGTATAGGTTTATTTTCTGGTTCCAATATATTAATAAAACTTAAAATTTTATATAAAGCTTTTTCAACTGTTATCATACAAATCTTATATTGTTTGAGACATGAATTTATCGATTATTTTAGTTCTCAAGTTGGCTCTTACATTCACCAATTAATCGTAAGTATTCGGTATCCAGACCAGCCAGGGCTGAGGCTTCTAGATCTACCTCATATGGCTCGCCTACTAGAATTTTCCCACATTCTTCCACCTTAGCTTTGGTAAAATCATTCGTATAAAAGGATTTCTGTCTAGCCTCAATAATCCCTAAGTCGAAAGGCAATGTGAAATATAGGTCAGCGAGAATTTTATCAATACCCAGCTCTTTTAAACCATCCCATCCACTAACCCCACCCCTTTGATACTTGTTTACCTGTAACAGATTCAGTAAATTGGCGATACTGAACCAACCATTTCCGTTATATATTTTAAAGGGGGTTACACTGATTAAGAAATCACTACGAATAACGAGATTGGGTATCCAGAAAGTAGACTCTATTAAAAATTGTAACAGCGGATTTTCGATTTCAAGATAAAGTGAATCTTTTGTATCAAGGGTAAGTACATGACGAAAATTATATCCCAGTGTTTTATATATCGGATAAATCGCTTCCCCGCTATGAGTACCATCAGCTATTATGATATCCGCGTCACTAACCTTCCTGATTCCTTTAATTATGGTCTTCAATATCTCAGGGCTGGTTGTCACTGGATATGGAATAGCATATTCAGCACATGGTTTTATTAGTACACGCCTGGCCCAAGAAAGTTGTGCTGGAGGAGTAAATACAAAATCTGAAGCATTATAAATCATGTTATGAAACGCAATCTTCTATTATTTTGTGCCTTATATTATTAAAAATATTTACATTATAGGTTACGAAGGTTTTAATACCACTATCTCCATAGATGCTGGAAGCTTATCACTCATAATCTCCAGCTCATCACATTCCGTATTTTTTATCCTTTCCATAATTTTAAGAAATGGGGAAACATCATCAATAGGGAAATCACACCTGGAATTTCTAAAATGCATAGGAATTACTATCTTTGGCTGAAGTTCTTCACAAACGGTACTCGCATCAGCTGCATCGA
>CAYVML010000305.1:0-265 GCA_964452475.1 uncultured Dehalococcoidales bacterium | reverse complement strand
GTATAATTGCCTCCTACCGGAATTAAAAGTATGTCTATCTGGCCTATTTCCTCAACCTGCTGCTGCGTGAGAACATGCCCTATATCACCCAAGTGACATACTTCTACATTGTCTATCTGAAAACGGTATACCCGGTTTGGACCTCTTTCTTTTCCTGAAGAATTATCGTGAAAGGTATTTATTCCTTTAATCTTTACACCTTTCACGATGCTGTTTTTAATAGTATTAACTATTAATGGTTTACCTCGAACTGCTGTAATATTAT
>CAYVML010000304.1:0-2279 GCA_964452475.1 uncultured Dehalococcoidales bacterium | reverse complement strand
ATCTACGCTCCTGATAAGCTCAAATTTCCCCTACGGCGTGTCGGTAGTCGCGGCGAGGGTAAATTCAAGCGTATCAGCTGGGATGAAGCCCTTAGTGAAATTGCATCCGTATTTAAAAAATACCGCGATGAAGGGAGGGCACGAGAAGTCGCTTTCCTGCGTACACATCCTCCCCTTGAATACATGTTTAATCACTTTAGCCATCACTACGGTACTCCAAATGATGTACATACTTCAACTACCTCCTGTTACGCTAATGGTGACATTGCAAACAAACTGACCGCTGGTGAAGACATGGGTTATGATATGGGTAAAGACGACTTTGCAAACAGCCGTTACACCCTTTTTGTAGGGCACAACCTGCTTAATGGCATACGCCAAATACCTCGTGCTGCTCGCTTTGCAGAGTCTATTCGTCGTGGCATGAAATATATCTTTGTAGATCCACGTCTTAATGAAGGTTCCTATGCCCATGGTGCCGAATGGGTGCCTATCAGGCCTGGCAGTGATGCTGCTTTTTTAATGGGCATTATCAACGTACTAATAAGAGATAATCTTTACGATGCCGATTTCCTCCTTGGAAAAACTAACGCTCCCATCCTCATCCGTAACGATGGCTATCCTATCAAAGACAGCAAAGGGCATTACCTGGTATGGGATAACGCCACTGGCAAAACATGTTTTCTAGGTAAAGCCAGGCAGCCTGCGATTACCGGTACTTATGATATCAGTACTACTGACTTTTCTGGGACTTGTAGAACTGCTTTTCAGTGCTTGATAGAACGAGCGATGGAATATACTCCAGCCAATGCCGAGCGCATATCTGGTGTACCAGCAGCAAAAATCGAGGAGATGGCTAGGGATATGGGTGCAGCACGCCCCAGCGTCTGTATTTACAGCCAGAATAATGTTTCGGCACAATACTCCAATAGTCTTCAGATGTGCCGGGCCCGCAATGTACTGATGTGCTTACTGGGCATTTTTGATCGTCCCGGGGGAAAGTACTTCGGACCCAACGGACCCAACGGCCTTAGTTTAAATAACCCTGCGGATTTCCGCATCCCCATCTTAATATATGACATGAAGCCGGAGAGGGTTGACTGGGATCCAAAAATTCACCCAGCTATCTTTACTAAGCTAGCATTATATCCCATTGGAGCAGTGCAGAATGTGCTCAAGTCAATTAAAACTGGAGAGCCATATCCTATCAAAGCACTCTTTATAATCGGTTCTGATGTTCTAGGATCACATAGCTCGGAATGGCGTAGTGCTTTTGAAAAGGTCGATTTCATTGTAAAGAGCCACGTTTGGCCTGATGACGATACTGATTATGCCGACATCGTCCTGCCGGAGGCTGCTTTCCTGGAGCGGGATGATGGATTTGCCCAAATTGACACATACGTACCTGAACAAAAAAACCAAGAATTTTCTTTCCTCTCAGTTATTCAAAAAGTGGTGGATCCCCAGTTTGAAGAACGCCCATGGACTGATTATATTAAGGAACTAGCCAACCGCATAGGTTTTGGAGAATATTACGATTTTACACTGGATGAATACTGGAGCTTTCAGTTAGCTCCAAATGGCATCGATTATTCCTACCTGCGCCAGCATGGGGTCTATTATGCCACTCCATTAGTTACTCGCAAAATTGAATATGGAATCAAAAATCATTGGGATACTGATAGCGGCAGGCTCAATATTTACTCCACGAGGGCACTATCATTACAGAAACAGGAAGGATATAAACACCAGTATGACCCTCTACCCCTTTATCACAACATACAAACACGACCACAAACCAAGAATGAGTTCTATCTATTAAGCGGTAAGTGTTCTTATTTCTGGTGCAATTTCTTTCGTGATAACTCCATGCTATTGGAAAAATATTTAGAAGGACAACTAGGAAATACACGCCTCTGGCTTAATGCGCAACGCGCTGCCGATCTGGGCATTAAGGACAACGATTGGGTACGTATAGAATCAAGGGTAAAAGGATGGCAGGACCGCGTACGGGTAAAGGTAACCGAAGGAATTTACCCGGAGGCAGTCTGGCATATATACGGTGGTGGACATCGCGCCCGCCTTATGGATCCAACTTCACGTGGTAAAGAAGGGTTAAATGTGCAAGATTTCATACCAGAGCATTACGTAACCTGGAGTGCAGGACAAGCCCATTGCGAAGCTGTTATCCGTCTATTTAAAGATAGCGACAAAGAGGAAAATGAGTAGATACGGATTACTGATAGATTTAGAATCGTGCACTGGCTGTAAAGCTTGCA
>CAYVML010000303.1:0-2280 GCA_964452475.1 uncultured Dehalococcoidales bacterium | reverse complement strand
TCTTGAACCTGGGCGTCCGAAGGACGCAAGAGGTCTTAAGGCGACGCCTTAGTAAGGCTATACCATTTAATAGGAGCAGTCTACTCAGTGAAAGTCAAAACTCCATAGATAGACCTAAATACAATAGTAAAAGCAATATAAGTGATGCATTTTGGAAAGAGCTCCCGGATCTAATTCTTATTGATGGGGGGAGGGGACAACTTAATGCAGCATTGGAAATAATGCTAGAGATGGGCGCTTCGATTCCTCTAGCCAGTTTAGCCAAAGAAAACGAGGACATCTTTATTCCAAACAGTAATACTCCATTTAATTTATCAAAAGATTCTAAAGCTCTTCACATTCTCCAATCAGCGCGAGATGAAGCACACCGCTTCGCCATAAATTATCACCGTAAAGTCAGACAGAGAGAAAGTATGAACTCTATTCTAGAAGACATACCTGGTATCGGGCCGAAGCGAAAGAAGTCATTACTCAAGAGGTTTGGTTCAATTATTGCTATCAAAGAGGCTTCGATTGAAGAAATCGGACGAACAGACAGCATGAATATAATATTAGCTAAAAAAATTAAAGAATATTGCTGAGTAAGTTTTATGCTGAGCTAGCTTTAATGCAGATGCGGCAGTAGTGAATAAATATGCCAGGGCAAGAGAGGACTGCTATAGTAGCGAGCTGTTACTATGGCAGTAAGTAATTCATCAGGACTTGGGCATTTTTTACTGCAAAGGCTTGAGCATCATTATTAAAATATATATAGACAGCTTTGATAGTTCCCTTAAGTTTGGTTATATCCTGTGACCACTGCCAAAGCTCTCTATTTGAATAACAACTCGAGTACATTTCTTGATTGCCATGAAAACGGATATATGCAAAATCAGCCGTAGTTATTAGAGGACAATCAATATTAGGCATATTAATAACACAAAAGGCTACATTATATTGCTGCAGTATATGAAATATCGATTCATTAATCCATGACTCGTGACGAAACTCAAAAACATGGCGGTAGCCCTGGGGCAATAAAGCCAGAAAATCACAAAGCAGATCGTCATCACGTTTGATGCTGGGAGGTAATTGATATAGCAGGGGGCCTAATTTGCCGTTTATAAAAGATATTCGGGACAGAAAATTATTGAGAGCAAGCTCGGATTTCCTGAGTTTCTTAATATGAGTAATAAAACGGCTCACTTTGATTGAGAATATAAAATTAGCTGGTGTAGTTTCTTTCCATCGGTTCAAAGCTCTTTCTGAGGGCAGATGGTAAAAACTACTATTGAGTTCTACTGTATTGAATTGTTTTGCATAAAATGATAGCCATTCTGTTTTGTGCATTTCTGTTGGATAATAGAGTCCACGCCAATGATCGTAGTGCCAACCGCTACAGCCAATGTAGTATTTTGGCTTAACCTCAGTTACAACTGTTGGTTTTATTTGAATATCCACTGTCTTTATAATATAATAGCAGCAGTAGGAACTTTTTGGTGGCTTTTGCGGAGTGGACCCACCCGTTCTCATCCCGAACACGGAAGTGAAACGCTCCAGCGCAGACGATACTGAAGGGGCAACCCTCTGGGAAAATATGTCGTCGCCAGGAAGTTTCTCTTTTTATTTACAAGCTTTCTAGAATAAATATCGATTGTGAAGCTGTAATTATGAACAAGAGTATTATTTTGCACCAGCAGGAAATAGTTTAATCCGTCAGGTACCCTGGTGTTAGTCTGAATAATTAAATATAAGTAGAGCGGGACTTTTCACTGATGGTAGATCAAGAAATACAGACTACTAAATTAATTACTGAATGCCAGAAAATTAAAGGAGAGTTGCTGACTATTGGTACGGCTGAGTCGGCAACTGGCGGTAAGATTGCTGCCAAATTAACCAATGTGGCAGGGAGTTCTGCCTATTTTAAGGGTTCTATAGTAGCCTATAGCAATGAGATAAAAGTCAATGTTTTGGGAGTCAAGAAGGAGACCATAGAAATGTATGGAGCCGTCTCTCAAGAAACTGCTATAGAAATGGCCCAGGGTGCCAGGAAATTACTGAATGTAGACCTCTGCATTTCTGATACGGGCATCGCTGGACCAACAGGAGGCAGTAGTAACAAACCAGTAGGACTATTTTACATTGGGCTAGCCTCGATTTCCAGGACCATATGTAAAAAAATAACAATGCCAGGCAATCGCGAGGAAAATAGAGAAAAAGTGACAGAAGCAGCTTTAAAGCTGCTTAATCAGTTTCTATCACAGTATATTAAAGAAATACCAGGCTAAATGTCGACAAAAT
>CAYVML010000302.1:0-2283 GCA_964452475.1 uncultured Dehalococcoidales bacterium | reverse complement strand
GAGAATTTTCAAATCCTATGTACCTTAATTGGTAAAAATGCAAAGGCTTTTAAAGTTACTAAATTTGGCAAAGGGAGATATAGCGACAAACCAATAAACTGGATTAGGGTAAAGAGAATTAAAAATGTATGTACGAAGTATTCAAATAAAAAGTATGTAGATTATAAGGGTAAAATTTGGTGTCCATCTACACCAAACGGAACAGCTATCTTTAAAAGAAATGGGATTATATTCCCATCAGGTCAAACCTGGATGCGTAAAAACATACCACTACAAGTAGAGGAGCTATTCCAACAGCCAGGTAAGTTTGCAACAATATCTAAGGGGCAAAGATTTATAGAAAGTATGAGTGAAGATGAAGCGCCACCTAAAGAGTTTGAACCTGCCTATTTTGAAAAGCTAAATGCTATAAGATTGCCCATAAAAGATGATAGTGGTAATTTTTTATATCTAAATCCTAATATAGCTTGGCAGGATATAAATAAAATTAATGATGTCGTTGATGCCTATTCAGCTATAAACCCTTGGATTAGAGTACCGCTTGAAATAATGATGAATAGAAACCTTTGGTATAATCAGCCAATTAATCCTGAATGGGGTAGTGGGCTAACTGCTTTACCAGTACCTAAAGGAATAGATAAAGCACTTGGGGCAATAGTTGATAAACTACCAAAGAAATTAACAGAAGATATATTGGCAATATATAAGGACAAGGAAGGTAAATTACTTACTACTAACAATAGAGAATATATAATGAGGTCTATACCTTTCCTATATAGCCTGGCTAAATCATTTCCACCGCAAGGGCAGGAGACACCCTATACCTCTTGGAGAAGACAATCCTGGCTAACAGGTACTAAATTTATGCCGTATGAAGTAGAAAAACAGAAAACATATAAACTGCAAGAAGAAAAAGAACAGTACCAAAAAGCTGTAAGAAAATTAAAAGCGCTGGGAATATTACCAGAAGATTTTACGATAAAAGATATAAAGTGAGGTAAATAATATGGCAAAAAATAACAACAATAAAGCAACAGTACAAAAATTATATGATGAAATTATACCTGTGATAAAAACACTTGCATCACAAACATCAGACTTGCTACATATAAAGGAAGATTTGGTTGGTGTATCCCATACAGTAGATTTGGTAGATATCAAGTCAGATATAAAAGAAATAAAAACTGATATGAAATCAAAAATATCTATCAAGGCTTTTACAAGTTGGCTTGTATCTCTATCAGTAGCTATAGGAATTATAACAACAATATTATTTTTATTTAGGTGATATAGATGGCAATTAGAATAGGAAGTAGCTGCGCATTATCTACTTCAATGGCGATTGGTAAAGTAGTGGAGACAAGGCAATTTCCCACTATACCTAATAAATGCTGGGAGGTAGTGGACAAATGTGTAAAAGAAAAGATATATCTTATATTCAATATCTCTATAGATGATGAAGGAGCATTCGTTAATTTACCAGATGAATGGAGTTGGAGACATAGAGTAGAACAAGTTGTATTAAAAATGTATTCCTATGGCTGCAATAGTTATAATTCCAGAGTAACGATTGCCAGTGAGCCGATGAAGGAAAGGTCTGGGAAACATCTTACCAAAGAACAATATGGCTGGCTTGTAAATATTGCATACGACCAGATTAAGGGTAGATTTTTAGTTGGTGCAGGAAATGAGGAGTTCCTGTTGGCACAGGCAAGAGGGGATATGTATCCGTATATCCTAAGAAATTGCAAGTTTGATATTTTGGATATTCACATACAGGGTAGCTGTTCCAGCAAAGTAGATTGTTCTAACTGGACAAATTTAGCACGCAACTGGGCTGTATCCAGCGGTAAAAAAATAGATTGTACTGAAGCTAATTACAATAGTGTAGCAACTGCCAGTGGTTACGATATGCTGAAATATCAGTTAAGTTGTGCCGAGAAAATAGGCTGCCCGAACTTTGCAATGGTATTTACCAACCTGGATAAATCAGCTTTTAATATAGATAGTAGCATACTTACAAAATGGGAAAGAATATCTTTTAAGGTAAATGGAGTACTTAGAAGTAATTACTGGGCACAATGGAAGATACTTACTGATACTAAAGCTTCAGTACCAAATATAAAAGAGATAATAATTGAGGAGGATGATGATATGAAATTAGAATTATTAAAAAAGAGAAGTAAAGGAAATCAAGTTAAATGGTTACAGGAAATATTAGAAGTAGAATATGGATTTGAGAATACGGGAGGATATGATGAAGTACTGGGTTCCATAACAGAA
>CAYVML010000301.1:0-2286 GCA_964452475.1 uncultured Dehalococcoidales bacterium | reverse complement strand
GCTGAGGAAGACGACACTAATTACGACTTTGCTATCCTTGATTCAGAAGAGGCATTAAGTGAAGCCGTTACAGAAAATGATTATGTCGCCGGAATAGCTTTGCCGGCGGATATAATGGAGAAATTCGAACGGGGAGAGAAAGCCGATGTAAAGATATATTTTTCTTCGGAGACAGATGAGGTACTTAGAGACCTTGTCCGCGTTCTTGTTGAAGGGCTATCTTACCAGCAGACCGGACAGTTCACGGAGATGAACACTACAGAAATTGTTCTCGGCCCTGACCTTTTAGGCAGGGATATACCCCTGAGAGACCGTATGCGTCCTCTCTTTGCTATTTTCCTGCTCATTATGGAGATGTTCGCCCTTGCAGACCTGATTATCGTGGAGGTAGAACGGCGTACCATCCAGGGACTGCTGGTAACACCTATGAGGGTCAGAGAGTTTTTCGCAGCCAAATGCATTACTGGAGTTCTTCTTGCTTTCATACAGGCGACGCTTTTTATGGTTATTGCCGGAGGTATGAATAGCCAGCCTTTGATAGTCATCACTGCACTCTTACTCGGTGCGTTGCTGGTAACCGGTATAAGCTTTCTTACCGCATCTTTGGCAAAAGACTTCATGTCCAGCCTTGGTTGGATTTTAATTGCTCTTATTGTTATGATCACTCCCGCGGTTGGTATCATGATGCCGGGAACGATAACCGGCTGGGCTAAAATCATTCCTTCATACTACATAGTCCTACCGATACATCAGGCAGTGCATTACGGAAGTGGCTGGGGAGATGTCTGGCATTACCTGCTGGCACTGGTAGGATTTGACATTGCCTTCGTCTGGATTGGAATTGCAGCATTGAGGAGGAAATTCCAATGAGTCTCAAAAGAGTTGGCGTTTTATTATTAACGGAGGTAACTCAGGGTCCCAAGGGTGTTATGTTCATAATGGCAATAGTTGCTCCTATTATTATGTCACTGGTTGTCTCGCTGGTTTTTGGCACCCTGTTTAATGATACTCCCGGCTTAGGCATCGTCGATCAGGGCGATTCCCGATTGATATCAATCGCTGGCGACTACCCTTCAGTTAGCACTGTTGAATACGAAACAGAGGAGGAACTCAAGCAAGCCGTAGAAAGCGGCAAGATCGATGCTGGCATGGTGCTGCCATCTGATTTTGACGACACCCTGAGGCAAGGCATAGCAGCCGATGTCACAGTATATATCTGGGGCGAGGGACGGATAGAAAATTTCGGGATCCTAGAGATTAATCTATTCGGTATGATGCAGCAGCTTTCCGGGCAGGAGACCCCGGTTAACATAGAAACCGTTATCCTGGGAGAAGGGATAGGCGTTCCTTGGAACGATCGTTTATTGCCCTTTATCGTACTGATTGCAGTAGTGTTTGCCGCTGTCATTCTACCTGCGATGGCAGTGGTAGCGGAAAAGGAGAAAAAAACGCTTACAGCACTGGCTGCAACCCCGGCAACATTGGGCGAAATATTCATATCCAAAGGCATTATCGGGGCAATTCTGAGTCTGTTTATGGGCATTGTTATTCTGGTAATAAACAATGCTTTTGGCTTACATCCGATGCTACTGGTAATGGTACTCGGGCTTGGTGCAGTAATGGGAGCTGTCATAGGCTTGCTGGGAGGAGCGCTTCTTAAAGATATCAACAGTCTGCTGGCGTTCACCAAGGCTGGCGGTATTCTGCTCTACGCACCCACAATAGTATACATGTTCCCGCAGATTCCCCAATGGGTAGGCAGGATATTCCCTACATATTACATTATTGAGCCTATCGTAGAACTGGTACAACGTGGTGGTGGCTGGCCCGATATCGCAGTGAATATCTTCATTTTGGTCGGGCTTATTGTCCTATTTGCTGTTATTCTTTCCCTGGTGATACAGAGGAAGACTGAGCAGCAGTTAGCACTTTGATCCCGTGAAAAAACTGCGAAAACAACAGGGTGATGGTAAAGTCAACTGCAATTGTCGATAAATAGCCTGCTGACTTAGAAATCGAAGCCTCCCAATTTGGGAGGCTTTTTCTTTTTATCTTTCTCTTCTCCCCGCCTCAGGGAGGTGATAATTTAGATATATCTTCAAATTAACCTTTCTGACTTCTTGTTCAATGGACAGAAATCACACAAAAGTCAGTTTTGTTCAATTATACTGTATTAGCGCTCTATAGGAGGACAATGATCTCTTATTGCACCTTCCGTCAAAAAGTTACTACTTAGGAAACCTCTGAATAAGCCTTCCGGTGTTTCGCCTTGGATTATTTGGACAT
>CAYVML010000300.1:0-2306 GCA_964452475.1 uncultured Dehalococcoidales bacterium | reverse complement strand
GGCTCTCAATCTCCTGAACGCGTTCTATCCCAATGTTAGCAATAATCTCTGAATTATCAATTGGCCTAACAATCATTAAAAGGACAATCCCAGGAACATTACATCCAGCAGCAATGGTTTTCATATGTGATAGAGCACGTTCTGACAACTCGGAACCATCGAGCGGAACCAGTATCTTTTTATACATGTCCCTACCCCCTTACTGGTCGATTTTAGCAATTCCAGTTAAGCACTACTTACCAGTTAAACCATTATTTCCCTAATATCATAAAAATGCAAGCGACTAAGATTTAAAAGCATATATAGCTTGAACTATAAGGGAGACTACTAATGAACCGGCCTTCTAGAAACTAGTCTGGCTTTAGTATTAGACTGGTCAAGGAAAAAGTTTGTTTTCAGATATACTAATTATTACAGTGAGCTACTGTACTAATCCTCAATTCTTTCGAGTTTGAAGATTACAGGCCTGATACCATCGGTACAGCAAGCAAGCACGGTTCCTTTTTCTTTTATCCAGGGGTAGTCACCACCGAGACGTAGATGGGTGATATCTCTCTGAATATCAGCAAATGCCCAGGCGCAAAAACCTTCAGGACAGGCTCCCCCATCACTTATGAACTCCTGGCCAACTTCTACCTTATCACAGACAGGATTATTGGTGAACTCAATAGGAGGATTATCACCAAACATATCCTTGTTATGTATTTTTTTTACCACTGTTATTTTAACTTTTGCCATGAAAACCCCCTTCTTTGATTTTTTACTTTTTCAATTCACACTGATTCACAAACGACTATCCCGCAGGTAGAAGCTTACTGTAAAACATACTAAATTGGATGTCAATTATATTTTGAATACAATATGCTCACTAAAACGCAGCCCGGTTTTATCAAGAAGCGGGGCAACTATTTACCCTTTTCGATTTGCCGTAGTCTTGCATCACCTATGCCAAAATGATGCGCTATTTCATGCCTTACCACCCTTTGTATCTCCGCAGTAATTCCAGCGTCATGCCTGTATCTTGCCTCGATAGGCTGCTGAAATATTGTTATCTTATCAGGTGGTACCAGTCCATAATGACTTCCCCGTTTGGTCTGAGGAACGCCTTCATAGAGACCGAGCAATGTTTGACCTCGTCTTAATCCCATCTTTCTCATCTTGCTTAACGAAGGATAGTCCTCAACTACAACATCAATATTAGACAGCTTGACAAGAAATTCCTCAGGTAAGTCCTCAACTGCCTGCAGTACCAGTTGCTCGAATCTCTCTCTATCCATACCTCAAGCTTCCTCTATATCTCACCCACATGGTGTATTGAGCCTGACTATTTGATAAGTGCCATAGCTCGCTCAGATACTTATTACAAAGCCAGATAGCAGCCCTGCCTATTGTCGGTTCACACTGTATACATGGTACCCAGTACCGATACATAGAACGGTAAATTACCCTGCATTCATCTGGACTGCTTTTTCAGGCTCAGGTTAATGATAGCTAAAATCTCCTTATCAGTTTGAACCATTCCGGGAGAACTTATTATGCCCATATGCTTAATTGTTTCCTCTATGGTATTTCCAATAATACCGCTCCCGGCAGGAATTACAATACCCTGCATGGCGAGTTGTGCAGCGCGGATTGCTGTAGATGCTCCTGTCGAAGTTTTTAATGCACAGCCAAAGTTTCCGCCATCGCAAATTATGCCTGTTACATCAGCCGCTAGGTTCGCAATTGCATCTCCAATTTGCTTATTATTTCCATCCAGTAAGTAGACAATTCCGGCGCTCGCACCGGCCGCTGCGGTAACAGCACAACCGCAGAAGGCAGATAGTCGACCAGAGAAGGCTTTAATGTAGAGAGTCACTAAGAAACTCAGGGCAATCGCTCGTGCCAGTTTTTCTTTTCCTGCATTTAGCCACTCTGCCATTACCATAACCGGAAGGGTAGCAGTCACCCCATGACAGCCACTTCCTGCAATGCTCATAGCAGCTTTCTGTGCACCACCCAGACGCGCATCGCATGCAGCGGCAACAAGAATTTTAGCGGTAGTAGCCGGGTCCTTATTCCTCATATCCGCTGGAATTATTTTTAACATTGCGGCCCCCGCTCCCATGCCAAATTTCCCTGTCAGCCCTTCTGCTGCTAATTCCCTGTTCATAGCTACAGCATCCAGTACAAATTCAATTTCTGCAGCAGGAATCTCTAAAACAAAAGCTATCAACTCGATTAGCTTTAAAGCAGTAATGTCAAAATGCTTTTCTGTATTTCTCTTCCTCGCTTTCTTATATATCACTGTTCCATTTGCTTCTACC
>CAYVML010000299.1:0-2322 GCA_964452475.1 uncultured Dehalococcoidales bacterium | reverse complement strand
TGGTGCCAGTTTGAGCGGTCCCATAAGTCGGCTGAGTGTGCCTCCTCTGCCAAGTATGAACACTGTCTACTGATGAGGGTATCCCAGTCCACTTCGTGCCCATCAAAGTCTGGCCCATCTACACAGGCATATTTTGTCTCTCCTCCTATTGAAACACGGCAAGCTCCACACATTCCTGTCCCATCTACCATTATCGGCGTTAAACTGACAGTAGTAGAAATTCCGAACGGTCTTGAAGCATTGGCGCATTGCATCATCATGAAAGGACATCCATGAACAAAGATTTTATCCACTTTATTACCATCGTTGAGGTACTGCTCTATAAAATTATCGCTCCAGCCTTTATATCCATAGTTTGCATGACCTGCAACTACATAAAATTCGTCACTCGCTGCTCGGAATTTTTCTTCCCAGAACAGGAATGAGCTATCCCTTGCCTCCATAACCGTGATAACTCGATTTTCTTTGGCTTTTAAAGCCTTTATCAGTGGTAGCGTAGGCCCACAACCAAAACAACCACAGGCACAGAGTACAGTGCCATAGTGCTCAATTTCCGCCGCTTTTCCAAGCGGCCCTACCACGTCTTTCACGCTATCTCCTTCATTAAGCAGGGCTAGTTTTCTGGTGCTCGTCCCCAGTATATAGAAGATAACGTCAAAGGTTCCTTTCTCCACATCCCATCCTGCCACTGACATTGGAAACCTCTCTCCTGTCTCATCGACTCTTAATATGACGAAATTGCCAGCCTGCAGCTTTCGGACAATCTCAGGGGCTTCTATACTAATGAGAATAATGTTTGGAACCAGCAGCTGCTTTTCCGATACTTTATACATTTTTCTTCTCCCCGGGAGCCTTCTTTATCTTGACTGCACAGACTTTCAGCTCAGGAATCTTCGCTATCGGATCGAAGGCTGGGTTAGTCAGCATATTTGTAGGAGCCTCGACAAAATGGAAAGTCATAAACACAACACCTTTTGAGGAGGTATCAGTTAGTTTTGCTTCAGCTCTCACTATGCCTCTCCGTGATGCTATATCAAGCATGTCTCCATCTTTTATTCCCAGCGAGAGGGCATCCTCCGGGTTTATCTCGATAAATTCGCGTCCTCTTATGTAATTAATATCCTGGACCTTACGAGTCATTGTACCTGTGTGGAAGTGCCAGTAGCTTCTTCCGGTAGTAAGCATAAAGGGGTATTCTTCATCCGGTAACTCATCTGATGGTTTATATTGTAGTACGTGGAATTTCCCCTTCCCTCTGCTAAATTTATCTTTATGCAGATAAGGAGTTCCCGGGTGCTTGCTATCAGGGCAAGGCCATAACAGGGCACCTTCTTCAAGTCTTTTATAATTGATACCACCGTATATTGGAGCTACTTGTGCAATTTCATCCATTATCTCGGATGGCCCCTTATACGAAAAAGTAGCACCCTCGCCCATCCTGGCAGCTATATCACAGATGATTTCCCAGTCCGCTTTAGCTTGCCCAGGCGGAGGTATCACCTTTCTCACCCTCTGAACACCTCTCTCCGTATTGGTGAAGGTACCATCTTTGTCCAGGGTACTTGCAGCAGGGAGGACAACATCGGCGAGGCTTGCGGTTTCTGAAAGGAAAATATCCTGTACCACCAGAAAGTCTAATTTTTTCAGTGCTTCAATGACATGACTGCTATCGGGTTCACTCAGGTAAGGATTCTCTCCCATGATGTACATTGCCTTGATATTACCGGTATGAACGGCATTAAACATCTCTACCAGGGTTAGTCCAGCTTTTTCCGGGATTTCCCTTTGCCATATATCGCCAATCCGTTTTCTGATGTCGGTGTTTGCAACTGCTAGGTAGCCAGGAAGGACATTAGGGAGAGCTCCCATATCACATGCACCCTGTACATTATTTTGTCCCCTCAGGGGGTTCACTCCTGTTGACGGCTTGCCGACGTTACCAGTCATCATAGAGAGGTTTGTCAATGCTAGAATATTATCTACTCCATGTGTGTGTTGAGTGATTCCCATGGCATACAGGATAGAGGAGGGACCATTTTTTGCATATATTCTGGCGGCAGCTTCAATTAGCTCTCTCGCAACACCTGTTATTCGTGAAGCTTCTGGCACTGAAAAATCAGAAAGCGATTCTATAAATTCTTCAAATCCTTCACATCTGTTGTCGATAAACTTCTTATCCCATAGGCCCTCATCGAGTATTACTTTACACATAGCTAGAACCAGAGGAACGTCAGTACCTGGCGTTTGTTGTAAGTGAATTTCGGCGATATTACAAAGCTCTATTTTTCTGGGATTGGCAATGATGACATGTGCTCCTTTTTT
>CAYVML010000298.1:0-2341 GCA_964452475.1 uncultured Dehalococcoidales bacterium | reverse complement strand
AATACTTTCCAACCAGGCGTTTTCCCTTGGCGGTTGGTAAAAATGACCATGTATGCATATATAGCGTTCCATTCAAACCTCCTTGATGAAAAGAACAAATGACCAGGGATTAAGAGTAAAGTTACCTATATCGCTAGAGCACATTTTGCATGGAATACTGGTTCCTGTACCTCCCCAACGTTCATCAGCTGAATCCAGTTTTTTACACCAGTGTCCTTCCGGTAATAGCGACGTTATCCGAATACAATCTTCATTTATACTAAACAAGATAACCACTTCGCTGTCCTTATCCCAACGATGAACGACAATGAGTTTATGCTGGTGAAAACATTTTACATTCATGTTATCCTTGCTCAAACAGGCAAGTGCTGGAATATCTTTTCGCAGGATAATCAATCTCCTGTATAAGTCATTAATTATACTGTGCTGATTTTGAGAGTGTAATTGCCAGTTTAATTTACTTGCAGAGAATGTGCCCTCATTTTGTGGATCAGGTGGCTTTTGTAGCCAATGGAAAGACTTGAATTCTTTTATACGTCCTTGCCTCACGGCCTCGATTAGTTGAGAATTTGTGTGGCTTGTGAAGTAAAGAAAAGGGGCTGTTTCACCATATTCTTCACCCATGAAGATTAGAGGAATAAATGGTGATAATAAGGTAATACCAGCCGCTAACTTATATGCCTCAAATGAGACAAGTTGGCTTAAACGTTCGCCAAATGAGCGATTCCCTATTTGGTCGTGGTTTTGACTATAGACGACAAAGTGCGTGGCGGATATACTGCTTGAGGAAACACCATGGTGCCGCTTTCGATAGAAAGAATACTGTCCCGAGTAAACGAATCCTTCTTGAAATGCTTTAGTAAGATGGTCAAGCTTGCCAAAGTCTTTATAGTATCCATTTTTCTCTCCGGTCAATATTGCATGCAAAGAGTGATGAAAATCATCATTCCATTGAGCGTCTAATCCATAACCTCCTAAATCTTGTGGCATTATAAAGCGAACATCATTAGCATCACTCTCGCCAATAAGATAAATTCTGCGATTTACCTTCTTTTCAACATGATGGCACGCCTCAGAAAGCTCTGTCAGAAAGGTACTTGCTGATATGTCAATAATAGCGTGAACTGCATCCAATCTAAGAGCATCGATATGAAAATCAGTGAGCCAATATACAGCATTCTCAATAAAGAAACGTCGGACTTCATCACTATGTGGACCGTCGAAATTGATAGCGGCACCCCATTGTGTTTTATAGCGATCAGTAAAATACGGACCGAAGTCAATATTATAATTTCCTTCTGGCCCAAAATGATTATATACTGTGTCTAATATGACTGCTAGTCCATTCTGATGGCATGCATTTACAAGGGTCTTGAGGTCATTCGGCCCTCCATATGAATTTTGTACAGCAAAGGGATAAACTCCATCATAGCCCCAATTACGGTTACCTGGAAACTGTGCTACCGGCATAATCTCTAAAGCTGTAATACCAAGCTGCCTGAGTTCTTCCAGATAAGAAATAGTAGCTTTAAAAGTACCTTCTTTAGTGAAGGTACCAACATGAAGCTCATAGATAATATAATTTTCAATTGGTAATCCAACCCATGAATTATCATTCCATTGAAAAGTATCATCAACTACCTGTGAAGGACCATGTACACCATGTGGTTGGAAATGTGATGCCGGGTCCGGATGTTGTTTTATACCATCCATTTGATAGAAGTAAAGGCTGCCTGGAATGACTTCATTAATCATGCCTTGATGATATCCACGCTTATTCTTTTTTAATGATACGGTTCTATCCACCGGCATAGTGAAATGTACTTCCATTTTCTGAACAAGTGGTGCCCAGACTAGAAAATAGCAATGCCCATCTCCAATGTATGTAGCTCCGAGGTGTTTTTTAACTTCCATGGCTATCACGACTGGTTCTTGAAACATATAATTGATAGAGGCGGAAGTGTAATCTCAAGAGAATAGGGTCGACCATGTACTGAAACACTGGATGTTTTTAAAGGTATTGAATTACCTTGACCACTCCCACCAAATCTCTGAGTATCACTATTTAGTAATTCTTCCCAAAAACCATCTTGAGGAACACCTACACGGTAATTGAAGTAAGTTACTGGAGTAAAGTTGCAAATGACACATATAATGTCCCTGGTTGATTTACCATAACGAATAAAGCTGATAATACTCTGGAGAGCATCACTTGCATCTATCCATTCAAAACCACGCTGGTCACAGTCAAGTTCATGAAGTGATGGCTCGTTTCGATAAAGCTGATTAAGCTCTTTTAGCCAGTTAAAAATCTGGATATGCTGCTCATATTCAAGTAAAT
>CAYVML010000297.1:0-2352 GCA_964452475.1 uncultured Dehalococcoidales bacterium | reverse complement strand
CCAGGTCTCTACTACTTTTTCAACCATAGCTTTGACCTCATCACTATTGCGGATATCAGCCTCTATAGCAATAGCCTCTCCTCCTTGGTTGATGATGCTTTCTACTACTTCTCTGGCATTATCAGCCTCAGCTGGAATATGATTGACTGCTATTTTAGAACCGAGGCTGGAAAGTTTAAAGGCGAAGGCTCTCCCCATGCCACGAGAAGCCCCAGTTACCAGTGCTACTCTATCTGCTAATTCCATTTTACCTCCGAATAGAATAATCGCAAATTGCTAACTACTATCGCGTACGTGTTACCTTTTAAACCTCTTAATAACCAGGCAGCAATTCTCTCCGCCGAGGCCGAAACTATTCGTAAGGCAGGTATTTACCTTGGCTTGGCGTGCTACATTAGGTACATAGTCCAGGTCGCATTCAGGATCGGGCGTTTCATAATTGATTGTGGGGTGTATTATCCCCTTATCCATAATTAACATGCAGACGATAGCCTCAATCGCTCCAGCGGCAGTTACAATATGACCAATCATAGATTTAGTGGAGCTTATAGGAATCTTATAAGCCCAATCTCCAAAGGCCATTTTAATAGCTTTGGTTTCATTACAATCGTTCAATTTTGTACTGGTGCCATGAGCGTTTATGTAATCGATATCCTTGGGTTTTACTCCCGCGTATTCCATGGCAATTTTCATGGCGTAGGCTTCAGCTTCAGGTGCAGGAGCAGTTTGGTCATATGCATCAAATGACCAGCCAGTGCCAGCTATTTCTGCCAGGATAGGAGCTCCTCTTTTCTTTGCATGTTTTTCACTTTCCAGAATAACTATGCCCGCACCTTCGCCAAAGATAAAGCCACTGCGATTCAGGTCGAAAGGGCGGCAAGCTTTGGCAGGGTCTGGTTCACGCGAAAGTGCTCCTAGAATATCCAACCCAGCTATACCAACTGGAGACAAGGCTGAATCAGCACCACCAGCTATCATTACGTCAGCATAACCCAAGCGAATAAAGTTTGCAGCAGTGCCTATAGAATCGGAACCTGTGGCACAAAGGCTGTTAACACTAGTATTAGGACCTTTGGCTCCAAGGAACATGCCTATCTGCATTGAGACGGCACTGGGGCTAGACTTAGCTACAAAGAGCGGTTCTACCCTTCGAGGGCCTCGCTGTTGTAGCATTTCATTCTGTCTCACTATGTAACTACTCTCTACCATACAGCCAACACAAGCGCCGACACGCTCCGGAACTTCTTGTGCCATATCAAGTTTGGCGTTTTTTATCGCTTGCTTGGCTGCAGCGACAGCAAAATGTACTGCTCTGGGATTGCGATCAACGCTCTTGGGGTCCATATATTCTGCTGGATCAAAGTTCTTTACCTCAGCAGCAACTTTTACGTAGAATTTACTGACGTCAAAACGCGTAATAAGACCTATACCCGATTTCCCAGCAACCAGGCCTTCCCAGAACTCTTCAATATTCAATCCTAAAGGATTGACGCTGCCTATTCCAGAAACTACAACTCGTGGGGTGCTCAATTCAATTAATCTCCTCTAATAATGGTTTCAATAAACAAGTTAATTGTTCTCTGCTAAAGCGGTAAATGGTGCTATAGAGGTCCCTCCATCAATTACAATAGTCTGACCCCTTATCATCATGGCATCATCACTACACAGGAAAGACACCACTTTGGCAACATCCTCCGGAAGGACCATCCTGCCTGCAGGGGTAGCCTGTCGATTATCCTGTATCATTCCCTGTTTAATATAGAATTTTAATGCTTCAGTTTCGACCGCAGAAGCAGCAATCGCATTAACACAGATTCCTTCAGGTGCTAACTCTATAGCTAAATATCGAGTTAGGGCTTCCAGTGCAGCTTTGGATATCCCAACGATAGCATAGGAGGGTAATACAAATGATGATCCCAGGCTAGAAATATTGACGATTTTACCATTTCTGCCTTTCATCAATCTGGCTGCTCTTTGGGCACAAAATAACGCTGCTTTGGCGTTAATGTTCATCGTCCAATCCCAGGCTTTGCTATCAAGCTCCATGACCGAGCGACCAACTCCAGAGGCTGCATTATTTATCAGGATATCCAGATAGCCATATTTAGTCGTAACTATATCAAATACTTCCGAGAGCTTATCAGGGTCACCCATATTGGCCCTGACTACTTCAGTTTTAACACCCAAAGATTCAATTTCTCTGGCAGTCTGCTCTGCAGCTTCACGTCGGCGGAAAAAATTGACGATAATATTGCAACCTTGCGAAGCAAGTTTTAATGCAATGGCTCTACCTATACCTCGACCACTACCAGTAACTAAGGCCCAATTACCTTCAAGGGTCATTCTCAAGCG
>CAYVML010000296.1:0-2355 GCA_964452475.1 uncultured Dehalococcoidales bacterium | reverse complement strand
TCCCCAGCTTCATCCATCGCCTCAATAACACCGTCGGAGTAGAACACCACCAGATACCCTGCCTCCAAATCGATACCCAGCTCCTCGTACTCTGCAGTATCTGTAATCCCCAGAGGTAATCCATTTACCTCTAGTTCCCAGACTTTCTTCCGACGCTTTACTATCGGATATGGCATAGCAGCATTGGAGAACACTAGCTCTCTATCCTGTGCACAGACAATACCTATTCAGATAGATCCACAGGTTTACCAACATGAAGGCTATCCCTACTAACAAGAGACGGAAAGCAGCGTCGCTAGAACTCGTCCTTGCCCGCGCCTGATTCATCAACCTGTAGCTTGACTCTATCCCGAAACGATGCCTATACTCCTCTGCTATATGAAGTATCGGACTCCTGCAATCTCCTATCACTGCAAATGGGAGTCTTTGAACCCCATACTTGCCATTCTTCCCCTTTGAGTATCGACATGCTATCATGCTTTTCTTCATCTTTCATCATTTCATTCATACTCCTGTGTTACTGTAATCCTAATTACAATAACAAGACATACAAATCCGATAATATTGCAGCTTACATACTATGCCTGCTTTGATGGGTTTTGCATTAAGGGCATCTACACTAACTAACCCTCTTCTGCCAACATCTCTGAAATTAGCTCTTTAAGCGCTGGCAAGTCCTGCTGAATCGTCTTCCAGAGCACCTCCAGGTCAACACCGAAATACGCATGTATAAGCTTATCTCTCATACCCGCCATGTCCCGCCAGGGAATATCCGAATACTTGCTTCTGATGGGTTCGGGGACATTCTTCGACGCTTCCCCTATGACTTCAATGGCCCTTATCACTGCATATACAGTCTTTCTGTCCTTCCTGAAATCCTCGAACGTATAGCCCTGCACAAACTCCTGGGCGTCCTTGATGGATTCAGCAATGTCTCTCACATAATCCCAATAAGCCCTTTCATACATAGACGACCTCTTGGAGTATTCGTTCTCCGATCCCTGGCTTAAGTGCAGTCCTCATGACCAGATCAACTTCCATGCCGGTAAGCTCACCAATATGCCGTTCCAATGCCACAAACTCCAGAAGCGTGGGCGGCTCATGGAACTCAACGAGAATATCTACATCACTCTCCTTGTTGTTATCTCCCCTGATATAGGAGCCGAAGACACCCACGTTCTTGACCTTATATCGCTCCTGCAGATAAGGCATATCCTCCTTGATCTTCTCCATAATACCCTCTGTATCTATCATTTCGTCATCACCTCATACCCAAACCTATTTAGTCAAACCAAGCTCCTTAGCTCTATTCTCAAGAATCTCAAATTGGCGATCCGCAACTTTGATTATAATCTCATGCTCTAAAGGATATTTCACCAATAATGAATACGATATTACCTCTTTCTGGTATCTCTGGCAAGTGGTTTTTCACATTGCTCGCTCGCTTTATGGGTTTTGGATGATTCTATTGAATTTATCCTATCTACTTGCTTGCCATTATGATGCCAATATTGTAACCATTCCGCTGTTCTGAAACCATCATATGCCAGAATTTATAACTGCGTTTTCCCCGGTAATTTCCTCCAAATGTCCTTATATCAATGGTTTATAATCATAATTGCACAGAATTGCTCTTCTTCATAATTGGCACGTGCCCGTCACGAAACCCCGCCCCTTGCCCTGACTGGCTTTCTGGCTGTAATTGCTCTGCATAATTTTATAATATGAGGCGTTCCAACGCGTCAAATATGTGGAGCAATAATTCTGGTCATTGTTTTCATATACGTTTCCCCCTGGGTTAGGTACTTCGTGTTGGACAATGAACTGTTTCCCGGTATGTTTCATGGCTGGCATTAATACACGAATTTTTGGGTGGTTCATCTTGTGACGGGATCATCCTACCATATGGCCAAATGACAATCACACCAGACCTACTGCAGAAATGCGCAGACGGCCATCCTGCGGCCTCGTATTTGGCGTTCTGGGAAGACATGCCGCCATCCGTAGATTGGGCCAGGTGCTTTTATGGCATAAGCCTGTTGTTTCGGACTTATCCACGCAAACCATCAAAAAAATCATAATCGACCTGGCTATTATATCTGGGTTATCGGAAAACCGCTATTGATTGAATCATTTTGGCGTATCCAAGTGTGTGCTGTCCGCCAACCTTTTGAAGGTGCTGAATTGAATGAAATGGACATCGCGCCCTCATGTCTGAGTAATGGAGCATGAGGCGGCTTAAATGGTGGATTCCGGCGAAATTGGTATGAGTAGCATGGCTTGCCTTCCGTTACTCTATAATGAACGTTTTTCTTGTCTTCAGCCTTTACTACTTCCTAACTCCGTCCTCAATAT
>CAYVML010000295.1:0-2374 GCA_964452475.1 uncultured Dehalococcoidales bacterium | reverse complement strand
CAGCTTCATGCAACCAATTTAATGCTTCCTCAGCTTCTTCAACACCTGAAGCTCCCAGTCCTTGAAAAGAATGAACAGAACTCCTGGGTTTAAACACACCACCTCTTAAAATGTGTGCTCCTGCCAGTTTTACTCCTTCAGCAATTTTAAACAACTGTTCCCTGCTTTCCACTGCACACGGACCAGCTATATATACTGGCTCCCCTGCCCCTATAGAGAGATCACCAATACGGATTACAGCCTGATGGGTTTTATCGGTAAAATATTTGGCATATTCCCTGCTAATTAATTTATAAGGAATTTCCACCATCGTTGCTTCTTTAACACCAGGAAGAACTTCCAGACAATCAAACGGAAGTTTCATTTCATCACCAACCGGTCCAATTACTGTGAGATATTCCCCTTTTGATACATCAGCCCTTAAACCATACTTCTCAATTGTTTTCACAACTTGATTAATTTGTTCCAGGGTAGCATCAGCTCTCATTATTATCATGGTATTACTCCTTAATTATTTTATAGTATTCCTTCGTTGTTAGCCTATGGCTAAATATAAAAAAACCTCCCAACTGGGAGGAAATTCTATACTATTATTACTTACTGATTTAGCGTTTCAACGATATACTCTCCCAGGCGTATTCTCTACGCTCTTATAGATATAGCTTTTATAATAATAAACTTGGGAAACACTATCGAATATTTTCATATTTTTTAAACGTGAATGAAATTGTAACACAGAATAGAAATCTGTCAATCTATTTTGGTGGAGGCGGGGGAGGGTCGAACTCCCCGTCCAAAAGAAGGTTGCCAACATCTACTACAGGCTTAGTCAGCTCTCTTTGTCTCATCTGGTTCTCATCGGCTGACCAAATCCAACCAGACCAGCCAATTTTTCTTATTCAGTTTTTATTGGCATTAAAACTGAAGCACCACGACTTTCTTACACCCGATCCCAATCCGCCGAGGAAAAACTAGGTCGGATGGGTAACTAAAATTAAGCTACCTATGCGAAAACAGGTTCGCCATTTGTTTTTTGCCATCTGTTTTAGTAGGTGGATGGCACCTCTGCCTGCAATGTTGTAGGCCTTCCCCTGTCGAAGCCACGCGCCCCCATATCCCTGTTTATCCTTTTTTTATCACCTCCTTTTGAATTTCAAGGCTCTACCTACTTCCCTTTCCATTTCACGGCGGGTAATTGTTTCTCTCTTATCATACTCACGCTTTCCTTTTGCTATTCCCAACTCTAACTTAGCAACACCATGTTTAATATATATTCTTAAAGGTATAAGCGTCAAACGACGCTGTTGTAGTTCCCTGCAAACCTTAGTTATTTCATCCTTATGCAACAATAACTTACGCGGACGATCTATCTCATGACCATTGTAACTAGCGGCATTGTAGTGTGCAATATGGCTATTAAATAACCATAATTCATTATTATCTGGTCGCGCATAAGCATCGCGCAGGCTTATTCTACCAGCCCTGATTGCTTTAATTTCAGACCCCATAAGCACAATTCCTGCTTCAATAGTTTCCTGAATATAGTAGTCGTGATAAGCTTTACGATTAACAGCTATCTTTATAAAATGATTAGCCATAAGAAAATTCTATCATTGCAATATAGTATTGTCATTTTAAAAATTACTACTGTTGCTACAATGACTGCCATATACAATTCAGTGTTCTGTATTATTTCTCGGGAAAATACGCTTATATCTTAAATAAAAGGAGCTGTATTATGAACCGAGCTGATAAATATTTTCTGTCTATAGTAGTTATTCTGATTATTGCATTAATAGCAGGGACTGCCACGCTGGCAACAAAGCGCAGTGAGCAACATCATCTAGAAATAGCCTTGCCGCTGATAGAAACACACCAATTATTAGGTGAAATTTATATCGATGGCTCTGTATCATTCCCTGGAATATTCCCCTGGAACGAAGAAGATACTGTTAAAGCTCTTCTGGTCGATGCTGGCATTAAACCAGATGCTGACCTGAACCATATTACCATTTATATTCCTCATGAAGGCGAAAAACAAATGCATCAGAGGATAGATATTAATAGAGCAGAACCATGGCTTCTTCAAGCATTGCCCGGTATAGGTGAAATTAGAGCACAGGCTATCGTCGACTATCGTAAAAAGAAAGGTCCTTTCAAATGTATCGAAGACCTTCTCCTAGTAAAAGGATTGGGAGAAGGGACATTCGATAAAATTAATGATCTTATAACAGTATCGGAATAGAGATTTCTAGATGTGGTTGCTCTATGTTAGCTGTGCCTGGGTGGCTGGTATCTTTGTAGGGTCAAAAGCCAGCTTTACTGTTATGATTCTCTTTTCGGGGCTCTTACCATTATCTTTCCTCCCCATTTT
>CAYVML010000294.1:0-2384 GCA_964452475.1 uncultured Dehalococcoidales bacterium | reverse complement strand
TTTTTCCCTCTGAACTTATTATTGATGAGACTGCAATGACCGTTATTTCATTTTTTATTACATCTACAGTGCATGGTAAAACTCTTTCCCAATTACTACCATCCCACAAATACACTTCTAAATCAGCCTCGGAAGCCCCTGCATGCAAGTCATCTTCGTCGTAGCTAAACACCATTTCAATCCCTGGATCAAAGGTGACACCATCCGGCTTAAAGTCGTAAGCAAATCCGATGGCGTTTCCATTGGGTGGTGGTACTGGCGGACTATCTTCTATATCCACCGTCAGTTCCGATGGTGGGTCCCCCGACTCATCTAGAACCGTAGTTCCTGCCGGTATGTAAGCTATGCTCTTTCCATCGGTGGAGATTAGGGTCTGGTCTTTCTGGATAATTCCATCTTCATCTATTATGTCAGGAGTCAGAGGAAGTATACCAGTTCCATATCTCAGCCTCAGTTTTCCGTCGACGATAGAGATATCGCTGATTGTCTCACGCCTGCTCTGAGGACAGTATCCTCAATGATATTTGCTGCCAATCTTCCCAAAGCATCTCTCAGTGCGGAATTTATGGCAGCATCATCCTCAATCCAGTCTCCAAAGCCAAGGTCTCCATCATCTATGCTAATGCTGGTTATTTCCAAATCAGGCACGTAGCCTGTGCAGCTAATCTCTCCTGTGCCGGAGATAGTCGCCTCTCTTTTACCAATGGATATAACAGCATCAGTGACTGTTGCAGTCAACCCATCAAAGGCTATATCCATGTTTTCCACACCGCCTGTAACTCCAAGATAGGTGTGTTCTGTCTCAATAAGCAAAGTATCAGTATCTATATTTACATCAACTGACCATTTGCTTTCATCATAGCCATTCTGATAGTAATCATTTATATCCTCAATCAATTGAACGGTTTTGTCATCTAATTTGTCCTGAATTTCGGCGGCGCTTTTCTTGACCGACCCACCTAACCATGACATTTCCAGCTTTGCTCCACCATCGTCTACGATATCCATTCCAGTCAGGTCTCCTCCCAAGTCGTCCTCCTCAAGGCCACTACTACGTATTGCCTCGCTTATATAGCCAGCAATTGTGTCTAGATCAGCTATAGCCCAATTAGCTTCGAAGCCTCCAATTACCAGATTGCTTATCGATGTTACCTGTGGAACCTTATCTGCAAGTGGACATTCAATCTCAATATCACAGGAAAATCTTGGCATTTTCCCTAATAGAGACACTTCGCCAGATACGGCTATCTCATTACTACCGTCGAAAGTTAATTTTATATTATTAAAATCGACCGTTGTCAGGCGAGTGGTTATTCCCATATTAATGGTCATACTATGTGTTGGAGCATCAAGCACAACGTCCGGTGCAGTAGAGAGTGTTGTTTCAGTTGATTTAATTTGGGAGATAAACCAGTTTTCGAGGGTGGCGTCATCATATTCCACCTGGTCTCCTCCATTAGCTATTACATTAGACGTAATAGGAGATAATATAATAGCAACCATTAACATGATTAACATACTTAAATTAATTACTTTAATGCTATCTCGGTTTTTATACATAGTGCCCAACCCCTTGTTATAATATTAACGAGGGATAACAACAATTGTCAATACTATATCGTTATTTATCTATAATAAAACCACAATTAGGAGTTTTTACAAAATAAATATAATCACGTACAGCAATATAAAGACAAATAACCAATTTTGAGTAAGCAAATATGGTGAGCGGGAAGGATAGTTTACTACACTGAACTTATCACTGTAGCCATCTAGAGACACGATATAATCGCCTTCTTTATATCTTTGTATTATAAAAGTAACTGTTTTTTCTTCTCGTGGAGCCAGAGTAACCTCACGATAGTCCTGCAATACTCCATTTACTGACATTTTAAGAACATAATATGTTTCAACAGATGTATTGTTCCTGATTTGCACTTTTATAGTAACAGCCTCGCCAGGACTAACCTCTTGAGGGCTGATATTCATCATTATATCAATAGGAGAGGTTGGCATTGAGCCATCATATATCAAGGTACCAAAGTTAAAGGTGAAAAGTTCTGGTGGAATAAATTCCGTAATATCCCATCCATCAATTTTTACACTGATAAGCTGTCCCAGTATATCGTAGTTCCCATCACTGCTATCACGAGGAAATACCAGGTCAATGCTTTGCACGAATTTGTAAGAGTCATTCTTCCAGTCAGGAAATGGTTCTATGCTAATTACAAAATCATCTGTTAGAACTATTCTGGTATTGCTATCTTTATCATAAGCACTTATGCTGAGACTAAGTTTAGCCAGGTCTATCCCAACAGGAAGATCCTTAATACAAGTCGCTGTGCCTTCTATGCTTATATTAAATATTTCACCTGTCTGAACAC
>CAYVML010000293.1:0-2407 GCA_964452475.1 uncultured Dehalococcoidales bacterium | reverse complement strand
CAGCAGAGGAAAGTGGAGATAAAAGTTGAAAGAATACGATGTTATAGTAATAGGGAGTGGCCCTGCAGGACTTAGCTGTGCTATTGAGACCGCCGGAGCTGGGGCAAGTGTCATTTTAATAGATGAAAACAAACAGCCTGGCGGCCAACTATTCAAGCAAATACATAAGTTTTTCGGTTCAAAGCAGCACCGGGCTGGCACCAGGGGATTCGATATTGGCATACAGCTACTGGAGCAAACCAGAGATTTGGGGGTAGATATCCTGCTCGATTCGGTGGCTTATGGTATCTATGATAATAAAACACTGGCAATAGAAAAAGATGGAAAAATCCAACGAATTCAAGGAGGAAAAATGCTTTTGGCAACTGGCGCCATTGAGAATTCCGTCGCTTTCCCTGGCTGGACCCTCCCCGGGGTAATGGGAGCCGGAGCCGCCCAGACCATGATAAATATCAGCCGTGTCCTTCCCGGTCACAGATTTGTTGTTTTAGGGTCGGGCAACGTGGGATTAATTGTCAGCTACCAATTACTGCAAGCCGGAGCTGAGGTAGTGGCTGTCGTTGAGGCACTTCCAGAGATCGGAGGCTACCAGGTTCACGCCAGTAAAATCCTCAGAGCTGGTGTGCCTATCCTTCCCTCTTCCACCATTAAGGAAGCACGAGGAAATATGGAGCTGGAAGAGGTTGACATCGTTAGTATAGATAGTAAATGGCAAGCAATCGAGGGGACAGAAAGAACTTTAGCTGCGGATAGTGTTTGCATAGCTACCGGGCTTCACCCCTCAACCAGCTTAGCCCAAATGGCTGGATGCGGGCTGGTATTTTCCTCTGTATTAGGTGGGCATTTGCCCGTTCATAACGAAAATATGGAAAGCTCAATTGAGGGAATCTATATTGCTGGAGATGCCGCCGGAGTAGAAGAGGCGAGCGTAGCTATGGAAGAGGGGAGACTGGCAGGGATAGACATGGTACGAAAACTTGGCTATTTAGGTCAGGATGAAGCCACCAGCAAAAGGGAGAAGGTTGAACAAAGCCTTTCTGCCCTGCGCTCCGGGCCCTTTGGATATCAGCGCCACGAGGCAAAATTAGAAATTATCGAGAGGAGCAAGCGTTTCAATCAGAATGTACCTAGAAACACGTTCTTATTATAATTTAGCATCACAGTAAGTATCGTACCGAAGTTCGTGATAGGTAATCACGTTAACTTCTCATTCCTTCATTCTATCCATTAATTTGGAACTATACCAGTTTATTCCTAGAGAAATGATTATACCACTGTACTACACAGCATTTTAATAATTATCGAAATGTTACTATTTCTTGAAAAGAAGATTCCAATGTCGTTCGGAAATATCTTCTCTGAATTTCCTAAGACATTTCATTAGATCCCGAAAACAATCATACGTAAGTGCAATTTTAAGATTAAGTCTATTAGATAAAGTCCCAGCAAAAATACGGGCTCCATCGATAGGTACTATTTCTGGCAATTGAATATAAGTATCCTTTTTAAAGTATTCACCACAACCTTTAGGGATATAGAATGCTTTCTTGTCATAATTACAGCCCCGCTTACTTCCAGTATAACGTCTCTCTTTTGAGGTGGTTTTCAGAAGAAGGCAGGGTGAGGTTATATCTAATACGTAAATGATGATGAAAAACTTATTTCTTTCAGAGCCATCATCCAAGAACCGATACTTTTCATAGTGTAGGATTTGACCTGGCTGTGGCGAGTGTCGCATAAATACTATTTAGTTGGCTTTAAACTAAAATTCTCTACCACCTCTCTATGCTCTTTGAGCGATTCTTCCGCATCCTCATAGCAGACTTCAGCAGTGTCGTCTATTGCTAACATGTAATCAATAGGCTTGTTCATTCCACAAGTCTTGCATGTTTTATCCCATGGTTGATTTGGCAAATGAGAGACTTCTGTCATATCTTTGCCACGTGCTTCTTTGTAAACCTCGGCTAACCATTGAAGGAGCTTAATCTCTCTTGGTGAAAAGACAGTAAGGTCTGGTTTGGCAATAGCTCTTATCGTAACTTCTTTGTACGGGTCATTTTCATTTCTGCTAAAAGAAAGTTTACTTGCGAAATCTTCAGGAGTATTTCCTTCTCTAATCTCTAGCCAGAAATCTCTTGGTACAGGACCCTTTTTAAATGAATAATAATCAAGGCCAATCGAAGGACATCCAGTCATTTTAAAATGTCCGAAGTCGAGATAGTACAGTAATTTTGATATCTTGGTAAGATTAAGATATATTGTCTCTTTTGCGAAGTATAAAACTGCGTTGAGTAGCTTTTCTCTGTAGATATTCATACTATGCACCAGTTAATATCCACTAATAAGCCCTTTTATAATCTATCATCACTGTTTATATATAATATCACAACTTGTCAATAGTAGTTTA
>CAYVML010000292.1:0-2432 GCA_964452475.1 uncultured Dehalococcoidales bacterium | reverse complement strand
AAGGAGTCTGGGATCCAAGGAGATATGGTGGAGATTGGGTATGGACAAGGGATATAGAAACCGAGCTGGAGCATGGCTATAGCATTGCTGCAAGCGGGAGCAATAATATTTTTGTAGGGGAGGATGGGGGTGAGGGGAAGCTTGCCTATTCGACCAATAAAGGCAGCAGCTTCGAGCTAACCGATGGAATACCAGAGCCGGGCAAGATGGTGCTGATAGCTGATGAGGATTTTACTCGCAATAAATTTGTTTACGTTGCCAGTGATGATAGCTCTAGTGGCGTGTATCGGTGGGCTGTTAATGCGGGGACGGAGTGGGAAGAGTTAAATCCGCCAAATAGAGGATTTACTGGGCTGGCTCAACTCAGTGGTGCTCTTTATGGCTCCCCGGCTGGAGGAGTAGACCGAACACTTGTTCCTCATGAGGACTCTGTTGATGAGGAGGACTGGGATAGCCTTACAGAAGATCTTGCTGACGATGTGAGCTTTAGAAGTGGTACACTGAAGGCTATTCTGGGCGACCAGATTATTGATTTGTGGGCGATTGATGAGCGTGCCTATTACAATGGTACACTGGATTCTGAGGAAGCTGCCTATAATCCTGATATAGGCAGGCTGTGGGTCTATTCTGATATCTTTGTTCTGAGGGCTCCATGGCCAACTTCGCCTGCTATTGGTGAGTTGTTACCCTGCGATCCATGTAATTGCCAGGCCGAAATATTTTGTTTTAACTGGCGAAAACTACCACTGGCCCTGGAATATGACGTTTGGGTTGCACTGGATGAGGATTTTAACTTCAGGGTTATTGAAGCGGAAAATATAAGGCCTGATGATTCCTGTAACCCTGCCTGGTGTTTGCCTGCTGAACCATTTGAGCTTGATTGCGGTGATACCTACTACTGGAAAGTCAGAGGATCGACAAGCTGCGGCGGCGACCGTGTTCATAGCCGCTGGTCTCCACCAATACGTTTCACAGTAATGGCTGGCTCAAGCAGGGGAGGAATGCATATTGCACCGGTTCTGATTGCACCGGAAAGTGGTGCTGATGGAATACTGAGGGCACCTGCCTTTTCATGGACTGGTTTTCCACATACAGAACAATATGAATTTATTCTGGCCAGTGATGCTGATTTGACGCAGCTAATGGTTAAGGCGGTAGTTCCCACCTCTGCTTATGTATATGAAGGGGAGCTTGATTGGGGTGCAACCTATTTCTGGCAGGTAAAAGTTATTGAACCTGTGATGAGCGAAGCCAGCAATGTCGGGGTATTTACTGTGGAGACCCAAGTGCAACAGCAACAGGCTCCAGCAGCAGCAAGGCTACCAGTGGTCATTCCACCAGCAGCACCACAACCATGGGTGTGGTGGATTATTGGCGTATTGACGGTGTTAAACATAGTAATCATCGTTTATTGTATGGTTAGAAGATAGACTGATTATTCCCCTCTAGAGTTTAGAGTTATTGTCTCTGACATCTTTACGATAATATTTTTTCGATGCTTCATCTCTTGTCTATGTAATGTTGGCTTAAGATATACAAAAGATAGTTGTGAAGGTATTGACACAATAATTTATATATGTGGTAAGATTGTAACAGGACATTAGTAATGGGGAGCGGAATGGTGAGAGTAAGCAGACGTCGGTCTAATATAGAAATAATAGCTGATATGTTGAGGGTAGGGGAAAATGGCGCCGGAAAGACTGAGATAATGTACAGCGCCAATATGAGCTACACTCAGATACAGAAATATCTTGGCTTTCTCTTGAGTCATGGATTTATTGACAGGATAGAGATAGGTAATCCAGTCGTTACCTATCAGGTAACGAAAAAAGGATTGGGACTGCTCAAGAATATAGAGGGCATTATCGAGGTACTTGATTTTGAAGAGGGCAATAACCCTTAGGGATTTGGTGCATTACTATAAGTCGTAGTTTTGCGTGTTGCAGTAAAGACTATGGTATTCTTACTTGCCAGATAAGATAGAATTCAAGGCAGAGTAGTTGGCTATGGAAGGAGAGTTATATGTCTGATAAAAGAATGTTGATACTAGATGCTGAACTGGTGAAAAAGGTAGATGAAAACCGTGGTGACCTGTCTTTTTCAGAATTCATTAATTTTTTAATTGATAACCAGATGAAGGAAAAAAAACAGAAACTCAATGGAGTCAGCAGAGAAGAATTTCGCCAGTTTCAGGAAGGGACAAAGGATTTACTGCGCCGTTTTCTTGAATTCTTTATCAGCTATGGACTTGAACTGGGCCGACAAACAGGCGATGAGGAATTTCAGGAATTGAGTCAGAAACTGAAGACTCTCGGCAATTCAGTAAAGAGTAAAGACAGCTAGGGAGTTAACCATTTTCTCAAATTTTCTCCTCGACCGTATTTCTTACAGCTTCAAATAGAACTATCTTCTAGAACATAAACACTTCCCTA
>CAYVML010000291.1:0-2435 GCA_964452475.1 uncultured Dehalococcoidales bacterium | reverse complement strand
ATGGTGAGCCAGATAGATTTAAAAATACGTACTTCGTTCAGTTTCCTGGAGTGTACACTACAGGTGATGGTGCCCGAAAGGATGAAGATGGTTATTACTGGCTAATGGGTAGAATTGATGACGTTATAAATGTTTCAGGACATCGCATTGGCACAGCTGAAGTTGAAAGTGCTCTGGTATCCCATGAAAAAGTTGCAGAAGCTGCTGTAGTAGGCATGCCACACGCATTAAAAGGACAAGGAATATATTCCTATGTAACTTTGAAAACTGGAATTGAAAAAACCGAGGCCTTGAAAAAGGAACTTATTGCTCATGTAAGAAAAGAGATTGGTCCAATTGCCACACCTGATATTATTCAATTTGCAGATGGCCTACCGAAAACAAGAAGTGGCAAAATTATGCGCAGAGTATTAGTAAAAATTGCTCGAGGCGAAGTTAATAAACTTGGTGATATCAGTACCTTGGCAGATCCTAGTATTATTGGAGATTTAGTAAAAGGTAGAGTATAAACCTTATAACATATTTAAATCACAGTGTTATCTATACTTCAAGATATCGCTGATTAACTTCAAAAAAGTAATATTCCGATCGCAGTCAACTATTTATAGGTAACAGCTAACCTAAAATACAGAATAACCTATTTGCACTATCATATTATATTTTCTCATTAATATTTCTACCTTAATCCCTTCAAATCTGCACGGAACTAGGCTAAAATAATACATTGAATTTTAATTAATTATTCGAGGTGATATGAAATGTTAATCAGGGTCATAGATGGTAATATAATTGATCTCCCAGCTGATGCAATGATTGTAAGCTTATTTGAAGGTGCTAATAAGACAACAGGCATAACTTCACGTGTTGACAAAGCTTTGGATGGAGAAATAAATAAACTCATTATTAATGATGAGTTTAAAGCTAAGTTTTCTGAAATCAGTATTATACATACACTTGGCAAATTACCAGTAAGATTAGTTGCCGTTCTAGGATTAGGAGAACGACATGATTTTGCGCCAGATAGAATACGTAATGCTGTGGCAGAAGCATGTAGATTACTGAGAAAATTGAATTGTCATAAGATAACCATGATACCTATAGGCAGTGGAGACCGAGGTGTTTCAATTGCTGATTCAACAAAATTGATAGCAGAGGGTAGTATTTTAGGCCTATATAATTTTGATAAATACAAGAAATCTGAGTACAAAGCAATAGAAGAAATAACTGTAGTAACAGAAAATACCAGCAATCTTTCTTATTTAAGAAATGCTATTAATAAGGGGGTAACAATTGCGGAGTCTACCAATTTAGCTCGTGATATGGTTAATGAACCAGCAAATTGTATGACGCCCAGTCATATGGTTGAGATAGCTGAAAAAATAGCTGGTAACCAAAATCTGCAGTTAAAAGTTTTAAATACAAAAGAGATACAAAATCTGGGAATGGGTGCGCTCTTAGGAGTTTCTCAAGGAAGTATGGAACCTCCTAAGCTAATAATGCTAAATTATCGAGGAGACGATAATTCTGCAGATACTATTGGATTTATTGGAAAAGGAGTCACATTTGATTCAGGAGGGATTTCCCTTAAGCCATCTGAGGGAATGGGTGAGATGAAAGATGATATGGCAGGAGCTGCAGTAGTGATTGCTGCATTAAATGGTATTGCAAAATTACAATTAAAAATAAACGTTACTGCTATTGTGCCGGCAACTGAGAATTTACCGAGTGGTACTGCTTATAGGCCAGCAGATATATTGACGTCAATGAGTGGAAAAACAATAGAAGTGGTCAGTACAGATGCTGAAGGCAGGCTTATTTTAGCCGATGCATTATGTTATGCCTTGAAAAATAATCTTTCTCCCTTGATTGATCTGGCGACTTTAACTGGCGCCTGTCGAGTCGCCTTGGGGACAGAGTATGCAGGAGCTTTTTCAAATGATAAAAAAGTGATAGCGGATATTATGCAATCTGCCAGTATAGCTGGTGAACATTTATGGCAATTACCTTTACCTCCAGAATATAAAGAGCTAAATAAGAGTCAGATAGCGGATATTAAAAACGTTGGTGGGAAATATGCGGGTGCAATTAGTGCTGCACTTTTCCTAGCTGAATTTGTGGATAACACACCATGGGTACATCTTGATATTGCTGGCGTTGCCTCCAGTAATAAGGAGAAGGGATGTATAGTTAAGGGAGCTACTGGATTTGGCGTACGTACATTAATTGAATTAGCTTTATTATCGACAAAAGTGGAGGGGAAATTATGAGAATTAAATGGCTAGGTCATGCCTGCTTTCTAGTTACATCTTCTAATGGAACTAGAATAATTACTGATCCATACAAAGTAGAGCGTAATATTCACTATTCTCCTATAAGAGAAGAGGCGGATATCGTTCTGGTAAGCCATGATCACTGGGATCATAATAATATTACAG
>CAYVML010000290.1:0-2436 GCA_964452475.1 uncultured Dehalococcoidales bacterium | reverse complement strand
GCGATATAGCAAATTACTCGCTATAGACGAGATACCTTGTTACCTTATAATTTCCCATTCTTTCTGCTCAAGCATCCATTCACGATAGCGTTCTATCATTCCCTTGTAGGTATACTCCTTCCCCTTATACTCACGAAGGGGAAAATCTGGCAGCATTTGTGCCAGAGCCTCTGCGGCGCGCGGAGCGTAAGGCATTGGTATTGGTCGGGCATCCGGGCCGGGCTGCCAGGGTGGAAGTTTCTTTTCACTATTAAGATATCCCCAGAGGTATTCAACGACTTGTGGTTGACGAACGTATGAGATATTTTTTAACAGACTTACAACCCTTTCTTCCTCATCTGGATGTGATTCAACCAATTCAATGCAGCGGTTGATATCCTCTTGAACCCCCATTCGCGCCCGAGCCTTAAGCGCCGCCCAACTGATTGTTCCATACAAGTATCTATTCTTCGTGGGACGAAGTTCGTCCTCTACAATTAATTTCTTAAGTAGGGGTAATTCGAATTTCATATCAGCCACACCGGCCAGAAGGATTGCATCTCGGGCATCTCGGGTTGGATCTTTTACCATAAGCATCTCGTGAATCAGTGCTTTAGAAGCATCGGAGAAATCTTTTGCTTTGAAAGAGAAGAGCCAACGAAGTGGCACCACCCTTCTAACTGGAGACTCATCATTCATTCCTTCTACTAATTTATGCACAATATCTTGGCGGAGTTCAGGGTCATCGGAGTCCTTTCCCAAAAACCACAACAGCGCATACGCCTGCCATCTCACACGGTCAGAGGCATCTTTCCGGTACTGTTCTAAATATGGAAGTAATTTAACTCCATATTTCTCTGCTATCTTGGCATTACTTGTTGGCTCTGGCCGCTGCTCGCGAATGGCATTCATCTTGGTCTGGAGCAAGTTTTCAATTTCTAGCTGGCTGACAGCTTGGCCACCATAACTCACCACTACGATGATAAATCCTAGTCCAATTGCCATTAGCCTCGTATTAACTCTATTCATGATTATTACCTCCCGCTTCTTTTAGGGATTACATTTATCCCACTGGTTCTTCCTCAGACGCCAGGGATTTAGACCATACCAAGACATTAAATTTTCATCGTCTTGACCCGAGGTCTTAATATCATCTAACTTCCCAAATGCATGTCCAAGTTCATGCGCTGCTATGTTCCGCGTTGAGTCGCTTGAACCCAAATGAGCAACAAAAGCATATGGGTTATTTTTATACGCATATCCCCGGGCACCGTTAATATCATAGACTACAAAAACATTATAGTCGTAGCCTGTCTCCTTTGCATTATCAATAATTTTCTGCGGCTCACTATCTGCTGTATAGGCTTCATGCTCCAACACCCCATCTCTATTAAGATCATAATTTACCACTTTAGTCCCCCTGTCTGCTACCTGGAAGGAGACGACGGCCTGATTGAATACCTTACTATTTAAATAGGACTGTAATTGTGCTGCAGTTAAGCTATCTCCGGATGGGATGGGGGTGTTATTGGCCGTAGTGTCAGCATCCCCATCTGGACCTGCCAGAATACTTTTACCATCAGCACTGATCGTATCGCCCGATGCAGGATTAGTATCTCTAAAACCATTAGTGCCAGGTCCAACAACCACATCCGTAGGTTGAAGGCCGGTTGTCCCTGGTGCTTTAACCTGTACATCATCGTTGTCTTCAGTGATATGGATTAGGGCAACCGTCTTTTTTGGCAAAAGAGGTTTATAAGCTTTTACTTTCATTATACTGCAAGTTGAGCCATCAATACTATATAGATTCGCCTCTATGTCTGATTCACCCTGTGCTTTGCCCTCCACAGTAATGGTTTCCAGTGAAGTAGTTGCCTGGTCAGGACTCACGCCCACTTTCGAATCGTCTGTGCTCTTAAAATAAATACGATCCGGATCTGTACTTGCGGTGATTCGGGCTAGGGCAGTATCTGTTTTATTATTAGTTTCCACGGATTTCCAAGGCACCTTAGGATCGGTATGATTATCAAATCCGTAGATTTGATTATCATCTTCTGTAAATTCCACCGCATAGCAACTGAAGAAGATCTCTGCTCCCTGCTCATCCTCCGGGAGTTCGGGATGGCTGCAATTATCCTTGATGGAGATCTTTGTGCCCTCGGTAAGTTCGGGAATACGCCATAACTGGGCCCGACCTTCACTATATAGATAAGAGGCCCCGGGACAAGTCACAGTGAAGGTTTCATATAGCGGGCCTCCCTCGGTTACTTTGAAGATTACTGCGACCGGCCGGGCAACACTATAGAATTGAATCTCTTTAACTCCTCCTAAGCCAATATGAATGCCCTGATCAATAGGCCCGGAGGTGACCTCCCATTCGTAGGGTGCTCCGTCTTCTGGATCATCCGGGGTATTAGGATCGGTATTATCTTGATCCTCTTCTCCATTGGTTCTTCC
>CAYVML010000289.1:0-2439 GCA_964452475.1 uncultured Dehalococcoidales bacterium | reverse complement strand
TCTTCAATAGGCGCATTGTATTTTTCTGGTGGCATTGAAGAGACTCTTCCAAGAGGACCCGCGCCTTCTGCAGATGGCCTCTCCAGCGTTTCAAAAGGATTTAACTGATTTATCAGCACACTGGCGCTTTGTCTAAGAGCTACACCTGGAGATATAGTATTATCAGTCCACACCTCTAAAAGAAGTCTTTCCAGGCTCCTTTCTTCTCCCGGTGATATTGACTCAACAGAGAAATTGGCTTTACGTACCGGGGTGAAGATGGCGTCTACAGGTAAGGCTCCTACAGGCAATCCAGTAGCCAATTTACCTTGTACATAACCCCTACCCAATTCTACATTAAACTCGACATAGAGTTTTGCATCAGCCGAATCTAACGAGGCTAGATGCAATTCAGGATTAACAATCTCAAAATCCGTTGTGGGCTCGATATCAGCAGCACTTACTTCCCCCTCACCTGCCACATCAAGAATGAGTTTCTTTCCAGGTTGTTCACTAAGTAGCCTTAGCCTCAGCTGCTTTACATTCAACGAAAAATCTATAACATCCTCTTTCAAGTTAGGGATACAGGTAAACTCATGTTGTATTCCTTCAATGAGAATCCAAGTAACCGCAGCTCCAGGTAGAGAGTTAAGCAACACCCGACGCAGAGCATTACCCAAAGTAACGCCAAATCCTTTTTCTAAAGGTTCGGCGATAAAACGCCCATAGTTACCAGCAGCTTCTACACATTTTATCTCTGGTATTGACAGTTCCGCTAACAAACAACCCTCCTTTTATTTACCTGGAATAATATTCAACAATAGATGCTGTATCGAATTTGGCCTCAAGTTCATCTTTAGTAGGCAGGGTTAAAACAGCACCTTCCATTTTTTCTTCGTCAAGACTCAGCCAGCTAGGAATAGCTTTTGCCTTAACTTTTTCTACGACTGTTTTGTAAAACTCAGTTTTCCGACTATTCTGGTTCCAAGCTATCACATCACCTGTCTTAACCAGAAAAGAGGGAATGTTCACCTTTCGACTATTAACAAGGATATGACCATGATTAGTTATCTGCCTGGCCTGAGCGCGAGAGTCCGCAAAACCTAAGCGATAAACAATGTTATCCAGACGCCTCTCCAATAATATGCGCAGATTGTCACCAGTGCTACCACTTGTCCTGAGTGCCTCAGAGAAAAACCTGCGGAACTGCCGTTCCAGGACTCCATAGCTAAACCGCACTTTCTGTTTCTCTCTTAATTGCAAACCATGGTCTGATATTTTTGGAGGTCTGTTCTGGAAGCGTCCGCGTGACGACATGTTCTTTTTCTCTATGGGACACTTAGGGGACGAACATCTTTCTCCCTTTAACATAAGTTTCTCGTTCAAATAACGACATAAACGACAATTGGGTCCGGTATAACGTGCCATTCTATACCCTCCTCCTTCCACGAGGACGGCAACCATTATGCGGAATGGGAGTTACATCTCTAATGCCAGTCACGGTAAGTCCGGAGGCTTCTAAAGCACGGATAGCCGCTTCCCTCCCACTTCCAGGCCCCTTAATATAGACCTCAACTCGGCGCAAGCCATCGCTCATAGCTCGACGTGCGGCTCCTTGAGCAGCTACTCCAGCAGCGTAAGGAGTCCCCTTTCTAGCCCCTTTAAAGCCAACAGCACCCGAACTGCCCCAAGCTATAACATTTCCTCCCTTATCAGCAATCGTAACGATAGTATTGTTAAAGGTGGATTGAATAAAAGCCTTACCCTCAACAACTCCTCTATGTGTTCTTCTTCCTCTTGCAGCCTTTCTTTTTTTTGGCATTACTTATACAACCTCTCTATTTCTTAGCCACTCCACGCCTCTGCCCTCTGCCTGCCACCGTCTTCCTCAATCCTCTTCGCGTACGAGCGTTAGTGCGTGTTCTTTGACCATGAACCGGTAGATTCATACGATGCCGTACTCCACGTATACAGCCTATATCGATAAGTCGCTTGATATTGAACTGAACCTCTCTTCGGAGGTCCCCTTCCACTTGATACTCCTTAGTAATAATATCACGAATCTTACTCACTTCTGTATCAGTAAGATCCTTTACCCTAGTACCTTGATCAACGTCAGCAGCAGTTAAAATCTGCTGACTGGCCATAGGTCCGATTCCATAAATATGCCATAGAGCTACTCTAATTGGTTTATTTTGGGGGAGATCTACTCCTGCTATACGTATCATTTTATATTAACCCTGCCTTTGTTTGTGTTTTGGGTTGTCACAGATAACTCTGACAACTCCTCTTCTTTTCACGATTTTACATTTACTACAACGACGTTTTACCGAAGCGCCTACTTTCATTACTATTAACTCCAAAAACCAAAATCTTGAAATAATATACTTATACCGTTGAGATGTCAAAGACCAGACTATTTCAAACATCTTGGGCAAGGCGGTAACGAGAAGGGGAAAG